>CAZUYY010000028.1:0-12718 GCA_964624935.1 uncultured Prolixibacteraceae bacterium | reverse complement strand
GTCCAATGATCGGGCCAGCAGTGCCTACTGCAGGACAATTGGTGTAGAAGGTCATGTCGTTCCCGCAATTGGAACCGTTTGCATTGATCCCACAGACCTGGTAATGGTAAGTAGTGTTTATGTTAAGACCGCTAATTGTTGCGCTCACTGCTGTTGGGGTATTCCCGTTCAATGGACTTGGTGTGCCCGGAACAGTGCTCCCATATGCAACAGTCAACCCATAATTAAAGGTGACGTTCGTTGATGCACAATTCGCAGTCACCGTACCGTTCATGGTTGCAGAAGAATTAGTGACACCAGTTGCGGCAGTGGTCACTGATGTTGGTGCGCCTTGTAAAGTGGTAAATGTCATATCCCCACCATTGGCAGTTCCTGCGACATTCGTACCTTTTATCCTGAAATGATAAAGAGTGCAGGGTAGCAGACCGGTAATGGCTGCTGATACTGCCGTGACAGTACTTCCTGATACAGTTGCCGGAACGCCCGCTACTGTTGTGCCGTAAGCCACAGTCAGACCATAATCAAACCAGGTCGTTGTCGAAGAATTATTGGCATTGACGGTTCCATTCACTGTTACGGTTGTTGAAGTTATGGCCGTTGCTGCGGTAGTCACAACGGTTGCTGGAGCGGCTGCAGTTGTGAAGGTCATGTCAAGACCCGGGTATGAGGTGCTATTGGCAATACCTCTTGCCCTGTAATGGTATGTTGTTGCAGGCTGCAGACCCGTCAGACCTGCGCTTATATTTGTGCTCACCAAACCACTTACCGGTGTCGGTGCAGCAGCAACAGTACTTCCATAAGCGACTGTCAGCCCATAATCGAAAAATGTAGCTACGCTCTCATTTTGTGCACTGACAGTGCCATTTACTGTCGCCGTCGTAGTGGTAATAAGAGTTGCAGCAACGGTAGTAACGACCGGAGAAAGAGAAAATTCATAGCATCCGATATCCGGAGGATTTCCACGGGTTACTCCGGCATAATCTGTCGTTACTGCAGGAATTGTAATACCTGCATTGTTCAATGCAGGAACTGCCGTATGCAGATCAGTAGATGAAGTAAATAACGGATCGACATTCTGGGAAGTGTAATCTGCTGCAGTTGCAGCTTGCCATGCAGCCATTGTCAGCACGTTGGTTGCATTGTAGTATCCCAGTGGGCCTGCAATCGAATAGAGATCATTGTAATTGGCATTCCAGGATCCTGTTGAAGTAAGATAAACTGCATAATGCAATCCTGTACCACCGGCAATCCTCTTGTTTGCAAAAATGTTGTTTTCGCATGTATAGTAACCCGTACTACTGCGATAAAACGCATAAGTCGAATTAGTTGTGGTAGCGGGTCCGCTCACATAAATGTCGTTAAAGTAAAAGTTAGTAAGATTCGTCGTGGAAGCATCATAGAAAGCATAAATATAAGGATTTGTGGCTACCCCGCCATCTAAAGTAATCTGGTTGTTTGAGAATTCATTGGTTACACCATAATCGCCATAGTAGTAAATACCATAAATATATGGTGTTAATCCGGCATTTGTAGCGGAGATGCTGAGGATTTTATTCTTCTTCACATTGGCACAATAAATATACATTCCACGGGCATAAGGTGAGCCGGCGGTATTTGTTAATGACCAGTTTCCGAAGATGTTGTTTTCAATATCATTTCCCGGGTTTGAGGATGTAGAATATAAGCCATAGATGCCTCCTGTTCCTGCATAGGTAATAGAACCTGCCACAGTGCTGCTTCCAACAACATTAGGGGTGATATTCCCCACCTGGAACACACCTCCAAGCAATTCGAAACCATAGATGTATCCTCCGGTCGCACTGGTAAAATTCAACCCTGAAACAATATTGCCCTGCACTGAGGTTGGCGCGACACTTGAAGTAGATACATAGAACCCGTATAAATATCCGGTTCCGGCACAAGTAATGGAGCCAGGTACGGTTGTACTGCCGATCAGATTATTCGTTATGTTGATCACACCTGCTGTAAGCCAGAAAGGATAGAGGTAAGAAGATCCAACATTGGAACTGTTAATGTTCTGAAAGGTATTATTGGAAACAGTGCTGGGAACTATAACTCCGAAGTTGGCATAAATCCCCTCAAGAGAGTAAGTAGTAGTGTTATTCCAGGCAGCGCCGCCACATAACGGTGCTTGTCCGCCCATGTAATTCCCGCTGATGAGATGGTTATTCAAACTGCTGATGAAATAGATGCAATACTGCGTCGAGGTGTTTGTAAGTGCAGAATTGTAATAAAAACTGTTGCCCGTAATCACAGCACCATCCGCTGAACCGCCACTACTGTAAATGCCATAAGTGTTAAAATTATAAATGTTATTATTCATAATCTTAATATTATTCAGGATGGAAGAGGAAACGATCCCTGCTGCTTGTAAACCTGTCGTACCTGCCGTAGCACCACGAATATCATTATTCATAATTACTACTGTATTAGCGGCAGTTGAAAGGTAACCGATATTTACTGAGCCATACGCCGTAGAAGAACTATTGCTTTCAATAGTACAGTATTCCAGCGTGTCGTTCACCGAACCATTATTAAACTGGATGGTCGGCTGGTTGCTTGCTGGGGTTGTGTTGGTGAAACGGAAGGTGAGCAGTTTGCCTGCTTTTCCATTGATGGTCAAACGGCTGGCTCCATTGGTCCTGACCAGCCCTGTTCCTGCTGCCAAAGTTGCTGTACTGCTGATGGTCCGCAATATGGCTGCATCGGGTTGGATAACCACTTTATAGTTGGATCCTGCAGGCTCCTCTGCCCAGGCATTTAAGGCGACCGTTCCAAGTTCTGATGCCAGGTCAGCAGTAATATTGATCGTTGTATTACCGACAATTACTCCCTGGTTGATCATATCAAATGCGCCACCGGTATTGGTCAGACTGGCATAAGTACCGGGAACTGTGATGGTGGTTGGAATGGAATTCGACACAATAGTATACGACTGATAATTGGTTGGCGCCACATTGATATTCTGTACAGGAGGTGTCGTGCTGAAACCGGCCATCGGATACCAGGAACTCAGATTATTTGCATTGTCCTGTGCTACAACGAAGTACTGAATAATATCACCGGCTGCAACAGGAGCTTGTAATAATGCATAGTTAATAGTGAAGCTGAATGGGGTGCTTGAATTGCTTGCAACCACATATTTCCACCCATTATTTGCAGAGGTGTTCCCGACAAATGCATTGGCATCTGTTGATTTTTTGTAATAAATCCTGGGCAGGTTAACACCTGTAGCTACTCCTACATTATCTGTAATGGTTGCCCAGTTGGTAAGTACCCTTGTACCGGCAACAAGTCCATTTCCGAGAGCAATGTAGGTAATATTTGGTCCGAAAACATCGGCTGAAAGGGTGAAATTTCCTGCGCTGGCTCCCACATCAGTTGGTGTGAAACTGGCCCTCAAATTACCGTCATAGTCATCGGTCACGCTCGATACAGCTATACCGGCGCCTTCAATAGGGGTTGGGCTTTGAACATGAAGGTTTGCGGTAGCCGTATTACCCGTGGGAGCAATAAAATTCGGATCTGCATTTCCACTTGCAAGGTCAGTGCCAACCGTATTTTTCCATGCTGCAAATGTAGGTTGGTCAACAGCGTTAAATGAACCAAAGACTCCACCAACCGCTCCGTTTGAAAGTATCAGGTTATAGTTGCTCTTCAATCCCAGTGGGAACTGGGTAGTTCCTGCAACTTTTATTCCGTAATGTTCACCCGTTGAACCTCCTGAACGTGCATTATAGAAGATGTTATCAAGGTAAACACGAGGTGTGCTTAATGAAACGGCAATTACGCTGTTAAAAGCATAGGTGCTTCCGGTAGTACCTGCAGCAGGCGCTCCACCGACATAAATGCTGTTGAAGAGCACACTGTCAATGGTTGCCCCGGCTTCATAAATCCCGTTGATAACGGAACTGGCCGTATTGGCCGTACCATTAATATTGATACCCAGTTGTATCATATTGTTCCGGGCGGTAACATAAGCTCCGGAGCAATTCAGATAAATACCATCAACCTGGGATGTTGGTGCGCTGCTGGCTGTCGAGATGTTATGGATAAAATTCTTCTCAATCAACAAGTTGCCTGCTGAATGTGCAAAATACATCCCATTGACTCCCACAGCCGTGGTAGGATCCGTATTAGAAAGATCGTAAATTTTATTTGCACGGATAATAGAACCGGGAACAGAATTTACCGAATATAATCCAACGATCGACGAAGTCCCGGCAATGGTCAGATTTTGTGAGGCTGCTGTCAAATCCCTGATTGTATTACCGATTACATTTATTGGAACAGTCGTGCTGGCATCCTCCATCCCCATTACATACGAAGTGGCATGGCTGCTGAGATCAGTGATGTTAGCAATGGTATTGTTAGAGATTGTCATGAGTGAGGATCCGGATCCGGTTGTACTGACAAGTATTCCCTGCATAATTACCGGCGGGAAGGTTACAGATGGGCATTGAATGCTGGCTGCGGTCGTGAGGCTTCCTACCAGGTTGCCGCTAACGCTGCAATTGGCATTTTGAACCGTAGGTGTCACACCGAGTAACCTTAAGAGTATATATAACGTAGAAGCCGATCCTGCAGGTGGGTTAAGGGTGATGGAACCGATCACATTATTCATCACATTCCCGTATTGGCCGCGAAAATCGATTCCTTCGTAAACAGGGTTATAGCCTGAGGCATTTAACCCGACATTGATAGTGATTGACCCGTTACCAGTTGCAGCACCTATTATATTGGGAGTGATACTACCAATATTTTGGACCCCTATTACAGATATGAATCCGGTAAAATAAATTGAAGATGCAGTCGGGTTTGTGGAAAGTACAATATTTGCTATTGTATTTCCCTGAACAGAACTGGGATTTGTAGTCAGACCACCGGCGAAACGTATACCATAAATAAAATTGGCAATTGTTGGAGGTGTACCGTTTCCGTTAAGGGTCCAGGGTGAGCCACCGCAGCTTGGGGCAGAACCACCGATATAGTTGTTGGTAATGGTATAACCATCACCGGAATTGATGAAGATCACGTTATAACCAACGGCCACGGTCGGATTCTGCACTGCAACCATATAAAAACTGTTGCCTGTAATTGTCCAGGCCGTAGAACCTCCAAGAATGCCGACACCGAGAGGGTTACCTCCTACAGTAGTATAGAAATCATGGATGTTGCAATTCGAAATCGTAATGTTGCTGTTGTATTGCGTGGGATTTACTGATCCATTAGAGAAAATTGCATACAATGGTTGTGAAGCCCCGTCTCTGATCTCACAATTAGTAATCGAATTATAGCTGTTTCCAACGGTGGCTGTTGATCCATAAGTAACGGTTCCATTTGCCCCTGTTTGGCCTACTCCCCTGAGGATACAATAATTCAGTCCATTATATGTAGAGCCATTCACATATTGGACGGCATAACCTGAAGAAGTATTCTCAATAATAAGACTGTTTGTTGATCCTGTTGCATTCACACGACCATCAAAGGTGATATAACTTGCTCCTGTCAGATTAATGGTTCCGGTTGTACTGGCACTGGTGATGGAAAGTCCGGCTGCAGAAGGATAAACCTTAACGGTATTGGTCGCGCTGGCACCGGGAATGAATAATGCAGGAATCGGGAAGGCCGGTTCAACAGAGCTGACATAAGTCGATTGAAGAATGAGGTTCAGGGGCCCATTTACACCATTGCTATTCAAGTAAGCAAAAGCAGCAGTCAATGTAAAGAAGTCCCCGGTCGGTCCGATATTTTTGTTTCCGCTGATTGGAAATACCGGGAGGGTTGTGGTATTATTTGTCAATGGAGAAGTTGTCCGATACAGTGGGCCTCCGGAACATGAGGCATCATTGGCTGAAAAGACATAATAATAATATAGTGTACCTGGGGTCAACCCTGTCGATGTGAAGGTAGTCAGCGGACCATAATAATCGACGAAACCTCCCCCCAGGGATGCTCCGACAGGATAAGTTGTTCCGTTAACCGGATTAGCAGATAACGTACTGCTTAAGCTACGCACTACCAGGTAGTCATCAACCCCCGCAGCGGCAGTAAAAGATCCGGCAATAGTTGTGGTCGTAGGAGTCAGAACCAATGCAGTTGGTGAGGCAGTTGGAGTTACGCAGGGCGCAAGGCCTTTGATATGCATGATGTCCAGGTGGCAATCATCACCATCCATACAGTAGAATAAGAATCCTATATATAATGTTGCCTGATTCCCGGCTCCTGCCGGAAGTGTGACAGTTTCAAGCACCCACTGGTTAGTTGCATTATAACGCATAAAAAAAGTAGAGTTGTTCCATGTAACTCCGTCAGTCGACCACTGAACAGTCACACCTTCAGATGTATAGGTTGAATAACCGTTGTCAGTATACCATTCGAAGTCGACAGTTACAGTACTATATCCCACAGTAGATACCGCAGTGGTCATTTTCAGACGATCTGAGTATCCCGATGCGTAAGAATAAGACTCGAAATCAACTAACCTTGTATCGGTGCCAAAAGGCGCTATTGTCGGATAAGTTCCCTGAGATTCAAACCAAATAATATTCGCACCTGATACAACATCAATTCCCCAGCCTATAGGAGGAACCTGTGAGCCATTGGTCGTACTCGACCAATCTTGCGTTAACAAGGTCGTTTGACCAAGTAAAGTGCTCCCCGTCAACAATAGGGCAACACAAAATAGGAAAAGTTTTTTCATAATATTAAAGTTGGTTTTTGGTTAAAAATTGATTAATTTTTGGTCAATATATCTGAGTTGTATATCTAATCCAAAACAAGTCACTTAACCAAACGACTAAAAAAGATATCAGACCTTTCTTAATATTTGGTTGAGTTTACAATTTGTAGCAGGAAGTAAAATTAATAATTCTTCAAATATAAGAAATTAAATTTGAAAACAAACGAAAAATAAAATTTAACTTTTTTTAACTTTTATTTCTCGCAATTAATAATAGGAATAATCCAACAGGTAGCCTTGAATATATTCTTCAACTGCTACTTCAAGACTATAAAAAGACCTGGAATATCCAATGGTACGCAGTTTTTCCATTTTAGCTTCTGTGTAATACTGGTATTTGTCGCGAATATCGATGGGAGTATCGATGAACTCAATCGCAGGAGGCAGATTGAGCGCTGAAAAGACTGCATTGGCAAGATCAAGAAAAGTGCGTACCTTCCCGGTTCCGAGATTATAGATCCCGGAATCAGAAGGATGATTCATCAGGAAGAACAACACGTCTATGACATCCTTAACATAAATAAAATCGCGTAACTGCCCGCCATCAGTATAATCGGGATTATGCGACCGGAACAACCTTACTACCCCGTCCCCTTGTCCGCCTGTCCGCTTGTCCGCTTGGTTAAAGGCATGAAACACCACCGATGCCATACGCCCCTTATGAAATTCATTCGGTCCGAAAACATTAAAAAACTTTATCCCGAACCAAAAAGGCGGCTCATGGCTTTGTTTCAATACCCATTTATCGAATTCATTTTTGGAGACCCCATAAGGGTTTAGCGGCTTTAACAGGGGAATCAGGTCAGGGTCGTCATCATAACCCTGCTTCCCGTCTCCGTAAGTGGCTGCAGATGAAGCATAGATCAGTGGAATCCTGTATTCACAACAGGCATTCCACATTGTTTTCGTATAATTCAGATTCAGTTCATTAAAAATGGCCATGTTGAATTCAGTCGTATCGGTACGGGCCCCCATATGGAAGATGAACTCCACATCCAAATGATTCTTTTTCAGCCATTCAAAAAACACTTTCCGGTCGACCTTTTCGAGGTAAATTTTATTGCGGATGTTCCTGTTCTTGATCTCATTAGAAAAATCATCCACCAGAATGATGTCCTTAATTCCTTTATTATTCAGTTTACTGACTAAGCAGCTTCCGATGAATCCTGCAGAACCTGTGACGATGATCATGGTGGGGTGTGTTTAGGGTTGTAAAGGTAATAAAAGTTACTCTGTCACTCTGTCGCTCTGTCACTCTGTTACTATCTCCAAAAATCCATTACCTCGTCAAACCCCTCCCTCTCCCTAAGAATCTTAAATTCACCTCCCTGATACCCAATGATCCTGGGCGTCTGACGGCTATTGTAACGCGACCACATGCTGAACGTGTATCCGCCGGTATCGTGAATGACCAGGTAATCGCCTTCCTCAATGACGGGTAATTCCACATTGCGGGCAAGGATATCTCCGGAAAAGCAGAGCGGGCCGGCAAGATTATACGGAGTGACGTCATTTCCTGATTTCAGGTTCCCGGATTTATTAAAAACACTGTATTCATGAGGCCAGCTTTTCGGATTCAGACATTCCCTGAGAAAAAGATCGGCGCCGGCATGGATCATGGCAGTGTTGATCCCGGGATCGTGTTTCATATATTCCACGCGGCTTACTGTCCACCCGGCATTGACATAGACCCAGCGACCGAATTCGGTGAGTAGTGAGAAGTGAGAAGTAAAAAGTAAAGGGTACCGGTCCTTTATTTCTTTTGCATAGTGTTCCATTGAAGGTGGAACCTCATGATTTCTGTAAGAAATTGGGAATCCGCCTCCGATATCGAAAATGGAAATAGGTTGTTGACCAGAGGCTTTTCGTTTTTCATTGACTTCATTCACGAAATCGTAAAGCACGCCTATTCCGTTGAGCAGCAACTCCATTGAACATCCCTGCGACCCGACATGCAGGTGAACCCCGGTGATCCAGGGATAAGTAAGAAATGCGTCCACCAGCTCTTTTCTTCTTGTTCTGACAGGGATCCCGAATTTCGAATATTCACCGGCCACACTGGATTCAAGAATAGTGCCAACGCCCACTTGCGGGTTTATCCGGATGCCTATGGTGCCATGTTGACTGATTTTTTGTGTCAGGGTAGCAATACGCTCCAACTCGGCAAGGGAATCAATGTTGATGTGAACTCCTGCATTAAGTGCAAATTCCAGATCCTGCCAGGTCTTGACCGGTGAATCAAATACGATTTTATCTGCAGAATAACCAGCTTTCAGGGCAATCTTCAATTCCGCCAGGGAAGCAACTTCAGCTCCCACACCCAAAGGCCTCATAAATTCAAGGATCCGTATCAGTGGGTTGGCCTTTATTGCAATGGCATGAAGGGTTTGCGGGGGAAAAACAGACTCAAGGTATTTAATATGCTCCTCTAAAAAAGAGAGGTCATGAAACATGACCAGAGTGTCTTCCTCCCGGATAAGTCCCTTTGCTAATGCGGAACGAAAAGCATTCCCAATTGATTCTGTTGTAAGATTTTGATTCATATTGACATAACACCTAAAACTTAACACATAAAACTTAACTCTTAACACTTTTTCACATTTCGCGTCACGCGTTACGTGTCACGCGTCACGAGTTCATCATCCCGCTTTCCCAAGCCAGATCAAACAGCCGGGCTATCGCTTCCCTGCCATCCGGTCCCAGGTCGAGGGTATAGTTATTCACGTAAAGATGAATGTGTTTCAGCATTACTTCATCTTCCATTTCCTGTGCGTTTTCCCTCACAAAATCCATGACGGCCATAGGATTATCCATGGCATATGCCACACTGTTATGCATGATCCTGTTCAACTTCTCAAGAGTCTCGACTCCCAGGTTCTTCAGTGCTATAATCCCGCCTAAAGGGATCGGGCAATGATTCCTGTGTTCATAGGCTTCTCCAAGGTCCGCAATTTTCAGCAAACCTTTTCTTTCGTATGTGAACCTGTTCTCATGAATGATCACTCCGGCATCCACTTCCTCCTTAAGAATAGCATCCTCAATTTCGTTGAAGACCAGTATTTTCTTTTCGTAATCCCCGGGAGCCAGTAGTTTCAGCAGGAGATGGGCCGTTGTATATTCTCCGGGAATGGCAATGGTAAGTCCGTCAAGATGATCAATTGAATATTGTTTCTTGCTGATGACCAATGGGCCGTTCCCAAAACCCAAAGCGCTTCCTGAGTCAAGTAAACGATAGACAGGGGTGAGGTGAAGAAATGCATGATAGCTCACCTTGACCATATCGATAGAGCCATCCATTGCCAGATGGTTCAGCCTTTCCACATCCTCCATGCGGTAATCGAACTCCAGTCCTTCCGTATCAATCAATCCCTTTACCATCGCAGCAAAGATAAATGTATCGTTAGGGCAGGGGGAGAAGGCAAGTCTAACTGGGGACAAAGGCATAGAATTTACGATTAGACGATTTTAGATTTTCGATTGAATTTTTTCAATTCTCCCCTCCCTCTTGGGGGAGGGGACGGGGGAGGGGCTCTTTTTGCTTTTTTATTTACTCGTTTGTTCCTTCAAAATCTCGAATACTGTTTTATTCAGATTCGCAAGTGCAAGCGGAATATCCCACTTTGACTTATCGCGTTCTTCCACGAAGTTGGAAATGCTTCTGATCTGATGGAATGGGACACCGGAAACCAGACAGGCATAAAAAAATGCAGCGCCTTCCATACTTTCGACATCGGGATTGAATTGCTCCCTGATCTTTCTGATAGTTTCAGGATGGCCATGAACGGTATTGGAAGTGATCCCACTGACCCGGTCAAGTTCGCGGAGGGCAGTTCCTATCGGGGTCGTATTATTGAGCAGCTTCCCGGAACGGAAAGGCGGTTCGTCAGGATCCATCAACCCAAGCTCGAATATCGGGATAAACTGGTCGTTGTTTTCAGCCCCGAGTTCACAAAAGGTCTCCTCGGTCACATTCACCACTTTTCCTATAGGCAGAGAATCTGAGAATGAACCACAAATCCCTGCATTGATCACAATGTCATAATTGGACCCGGGCAATTGTTTCCCGAGGTAAAATGCAGTCGGGGTCATTCCCATCCCGGTGATGAGGATGTCCACCTTGTCGTTATGGAACTGATAATGCTGGAGGCTGTCATCTTCCATCTGAACAAATGCAAACTTATCAGTCAGCAACCGTATTTCAAATCTGGTTGACGCAACAATCAAAATTTTCATGCTACAAAATTAGATGTAAAAAATGTGAAGGCACAATATATAAGGGTACAATAGGTACGGGCACAAGATCTTGTGCCCCTACGTCATGTTTCATTCCGGCCTTTTATTATATTTTGTGCCATATTCCAGTCCATGGGCATTAGGGCCCCGTTCATTCCTTCTCAGCATGAATGCAAAGAACAATCCAAAGAATCCAAGGCTGCTGAAGATCCACATTCCTAAGTGATAGCCACCCGGATTGGCAGCGCTGGCGCCCGAAAAGTCATTGGCCCATCCGATCATCAGGTTGAATCCGGCCAAGCCCATATTCTGGATCATAGTCATAAGTCCGTAAGCCGTCCCAAGTTTTGAATGGTCGACAATCAAAGCAACAGAAGGCCACATGATGGCAGGTATCAGTGAGAATGCGATCCCCATGATGACCATCGGGATGGCAATATTCGGGAAATAGGTGAACAATGTCCCGATCATATTAAAGAAGTAATGGACACCACCCATGAAACCAGTATTTTCTTGTGACGCAGTGAAAAGGGCGATAACTGATTGGGGCAACGTGACGGCATGCACCACATATCCCATGATCAGGTAAACCGGGATAATAAGCATTGATCCGAACATCATGAGCAATGACCGTTTCCCGATCTTGTCCGACATCAATCCGAAGAGTGGCGTCAGTATCATTGCAGCAAGAGTAAGGAGGCTGGATAAAAATCCACCCATCCCGCGTGCCACATCAACCGGCATTCCAACCAGGTGAACGTCCTTGAAAAATTTAACTGCAAAAGTCTGGAACGGGAACATCGCCGAATAAAAAGTGATACACAACAGTGTGATGAACCAGAAGGATTTTCCGAACTTGAACAGGTCTTTAATAATGATCTTATCCTGGTTTCCTTCCTTATGTAAAGAATATTTTCTTTCTGAATAAATATCGATAAGGTAATAGATAGCCAATGTTCCCACTGCAATGATACCGGCGCCCACTGCGATCCACAAGGGTTTCTGCCAATGAGCGAACATCGTCTTTCCCCAGGTAGGTGAATTGAGGGCAAGGAATGATCCCAGCCGTGCAATGGTAAGGTTCAGGCCAAAAGCAAATGACAACTCTTTTCCCTTGAACCAACGGGCAATGATCGTCGTGATGGCAACGATCATGGATTCTGCTCCAAGACCAAAGATCAGCCTTCCTGTAGCCATGAAAACGATATCCCCTTTGACGGTAGTGAACAGTGCTCCCAGGAAAACAAGAAAGGCAAAGATCAATGCCGCTTTCTTTGTGCCTATCTTATCGATAATAATACCGCCGACCAGCACCATGAAGATATTCGGGATGCTATAGATCCCCTGAAGCAGGCCAAGGTTTTTATCGGTAAAGTGCAACTGAGCCTTCAGCACATCAGCCAGCGGACTTATACAATCGTAAATGTAGTAATTGCCAAACATAGCAAGACTGATGAAGACGAGTACGATCCAGCGAAGCAGTGCAGGAGGTTCTTTCTTGAGGGCAAGGGTTTGGGTCATAAGGTTTGGTTCGGTTTGGTGGTTAATTCAGAGGTTAGATATCAGAGGTCAGACTTCAGACTTCAGACTTCAGACTTCAGAGTTCAGACTTCAGACTTCAGACTTCAGACTTCAGACTTCAGATAAAATGAAGTTTCAAAAGTAATATAATTTACGATTAGACGATTTTCGATTCCCGATTGAATTTTTTAATTGACGATT
>CAZUYY010000027.1:0-12925 GCA_964624935.1 uncultured Prolixibacteraceae bacterium | reverse complement strand
TTATATTTTATGATTAATTCCGAGTCTTATGATGGTTTTTATGTCATTTTTTAAAAGAAGCTTGTTCTTCTGTTCTTTTGTTTTAATGACCGGGATAAATACGGCTCCAGCTCAGGTTCCTGATACTCTTCCGAACACAAACAGGGTTTACGACAGCAAGATCAAGACTGTCATGCTTTATAAGGATGGATTCGAAATGTCGGCTCCCGTAATGAATATGAGCACAGGTGAACGGCTGAAACTTTCTTTTGATGAACTGGATACTGATCTTAAACGTTTTCGTTATACTATCCGTCATTGCGAAGCAGATTGGACTACTTCTTCAGAGCTGATGACTTCTGAGTATATCGATGGTTTTCAGGATGATGCCATCGACGACTTTGGTTATTCCTATAATACAATAACAAATTTTACTCATTATTCCCTCGTATTCCCCACATCAAACCTGCGTCCTAAAATCTCCGGCAACTACATTATTATTGTTTTCCTGGATGATCCCGCCAATGTAATTCTTACATGGAGGTTTATGATTGTGGAAAATACAGGTCTGTCAGTTGCCGGAAATGTCCGTCCGGCAAACAATGTGACCGACAGGTTTACAAAGCAACAGGTTGATTTCACGTTGGAATACAACGGGATGACTATCAATGATCCAACCCGTGAAATTAAAATACTGATGACACAAAATGACCGGATGGATAATGCAATATGGGGACTTACTCCAAGATTTGTCAGGGGTTCTTCTTTAGATTACACTGATGAGCCTCAATGTTTATTCAACGGTGGAAACGAATTCAGGGCTTTCGACATTAAGAGTTTGTTGTACCAATCGGAAAGAATTAAAAAAATTGTATCCGATAACAGTGGATACAGCGTTTATCTTCTGGATGATCTGCCAAGACCTTTTAAAAATTATTCAACGGATAGAGATATAAATGGCCGGAAACTGATCAAAAATGAGGAACATGCCAAGAATAGCGACATTGAAGCAGATTATGCCTATATCCACTTTTTTTTACCGTTTCCATCCCAATTAAACAATGGCCAGATTTATATCCTTGGCGCTGTTACCGATTGGCAGGTTAACGACAGCAGCAGGATGAATTATAATCTTCAGCGAAAAGGTTATGAAAAGACCTTGTTTCTTAAGCAGGGATACTATAATTACATCTACATTTTTAAAGACAACCGTACCGGTAAAACAGATGAGACACTTATTGAAGGGAATCATTGGGAAACAGAAAACGAATATACGATCTGGGTATATTATCATCCTACCGGATCCCAATATGACCATTTGATAGCCATTCAGGACCTAAACTCTCACAATTAGAAAGGATATCCGATACCGAAATTCCAGATGATATCTGATAATCCAAGTTTCCCGGCATACCAATGGTTATTTTCAAAATAATAAGGAACCCTGATGGGAACAGCAGGGTCAAAACGGACGATAAAATAATCAAAATCAGCACGGATTCCGATTCCCATATCGATTGCAATATCAGGTATGAAATACTTTAGCTCAAACGTCCCGCCGGGGAGCTCAGGTGTACCATGCAAGAGCCACACATTTCCCATATCAATAAATAGTGCTGAACGGAAATATTTGTAAATCGGAAAACGATATTCCAGATTTAGCTGTAATTGCATGTCACCTGTCTGGTCGAAAGTATTTTTTGTAGTATCACTATGATATCGGCCTGGTCCCAACGATCCCATTTGCCAACCCCTGATATCATTTGCACCTCCGCCAAAGAATGCCTTTTCAAATGGAAGTGATATGGAATTTCCATATGGCACTCCAATGCCTGCATAAAATCTTGTCACCAGGGATGATGTCCGTGTAAAAAAGTGATAAAATCTAAAATCCAGGTCCGGACGAACAAACTGAGCATACTGAATATTAAAAAGTGAATAGTACCCTGATGACTCTTTTGGCGCATTAAAAATCTCATCAATGCCATAGAGAAGGTTACCTCCTGTTTCAAAGTTTGACCGGATATAAAAAAAATCTTTTACTTTATTGACATCCTGTCCGTTGTATGTGAAAATGTATTTTAATCCTGCCACCAGGTGATTGATATATTGGTTTTTAAGCCTTTGATCATTAATGTGATCAAGAGAATCAGTGAAAGCTGCATTCGGGAAGATTTTCACAACAGAGATCTCCGCCGGGTTGAGCAAGAGTTTTATTTTATCTGTTTCATACCATGAATAACCATAAGAAATATTTGAAATATGTCTGTAATAATCCGGCCTCTGCTGAAAGTTATAACCCAACGAGATTGTGGTACGCGGTTTGAATTTCTTATTTAGCCTTTCTGGTCTGATCGGGATCAGGAACTGGGGGAAAGTAAGACTTGTGTTCGCGCCGAATTCAAAGGTGTTTAAAAGACCCTTTGTGTTTTCGGGACCGAAGCTGCCTTGCATCTGTGCTGCCCCATTGAGGCTCATCCTGAACAATTGTGCTCCACTGAATATGTTTCTGTTCGTATAATTAAGGCTTCCCTGGACCCCAAATGCTCCTGAGGAATTTGTTCCATCGGTGGAAACCGAAAACGAATGCAATGGAATACGTGAAAGAAGTATCTTGCAGTCGATCTTGTTACGATCTATAAAGCTATTACTCGTTGCGTCATGCATCTGAATATTCATGTAATTGAAAATCTGAAGCGAAGCCAGTTGTGAATAGGTTTGATTCAGATCTTTGAGGTTAAACCAGTCACCATTCCTTATAAAGATCATCTGGGCCAGTGTCCGTGGTCTCAGGCGTAATTTATTCTTGAAAAGAAAATAATAGGTATTACCTGAGGTGTCATGTCTCGAGGTCTTGAATGTAACCATCACGGTATCATAGCGCAGGGTGTCCGATTGCAATAAGCTGTATTCGGGATATATCAAGACTTTTCCAATAATGTACCGGGCATGTCTTGATTCGGTATAAGTTCCGATGTATTGCAGCGAAGGGATAACAGGGTTCCGGATTTCGACAATTACATCCATTTTTTTATTGTCGAATGTGCTGTCGACACGATAACGGATATATAAATTAGAAAAATGATAATACCCGTGATCCATGAGTGCATTGGTAATCCTGGTGCGTTCACCGTCTAATAGATACATGTCGTAATTTTGACCTGGATGGATAAGCGTCCTTGCCGTATCCAGAAAAACAAACCTTGCCAGTTGTGTATCGGTAATGGCATAACGAATGTTGCGGATTGTGTATGGTATATTCAACCTTGCCATAAAAACAACCGTAACTTTCCTTTTATGGAAAATAAGAGAATCCTTTATGTTTGAATTAAAATATCCCTTATTTGCCAGGTAAAGACCCATTTGTTTCTTTGCAATCGTTGTGAGGTTTGAATCAAGCAGAACCGGAGGACTACCAAGTTTAGTTTTCATCCATTTCTTGAACTTTGTTTCCTTCCCTATTGATCCTGCATAATAAAATGCGATGTTGGTCCTGAAAAGCCCAAAAAGTTTTTTGTTTGGCTCCTGCTGGAGATATCCTGAGAGTTCATCCTGAGAAACTCTCGAAGAAGAGATTTTGAACTTGTTCCTGATTAGCAAATATTCATTCGAGGGAAGATTCCGCGTTACATTGCATCCGGTAAGTGAGATAATTACGAGGGTAAATAAAAGAAAGCCGGTTGAATGTCTTCTTTTCAAATGAACATAATAATAAAAACTAAGCAAAAGTAAGGAGAAAATATAACAGTGTGCATGCAATTGGTCCCGACACTGACAGACCGAAAAAAAACTCACAAAATAAATTTGATTTTAAAGGCGTCTACTAAGATATCAGATAAATTATTGTATTTTAGGATTGTATAAAATAAAAAACCACCTACGAATGTTTCATAAGTGGCTGATCCGAGGGTGGGAGTTACTGGATTCGAACCAGTGACCCCCTGCTTGTAAGGCAGGTGCTCTGAACCAACTGAGCTAAACTCCCTCAAAGGGCTGCAAAGGTAGAAATTATTTCATTACTACCAAATTCCCAGGTGCGTATGTACGAAGGTCAAATTTGTAATGACGTGTTTAATCGTGGATGCATCTGACACTAAATGCATTCACCCTGCTCGATGGATAAAACGAAACGCTTGGATCATTCTCATTCATACCATGAGCCCAGGCCTGATTAATGTTGTATAGTGTTGATGACCAGAAAAAGGTGGCAAATCCCTGAAAATCCCAGCTTTTATGAAAATGGTTTGTTCCGGTTAAAAGTGCATCGAATTCCGAATAACCAGAATACTTTAGCGGTGCTCCAGCGAAACCACTGTTGGTATAAGAGCCAAATAAAATGTTCCATTCATTTTCGGTAGGAATATGCCAGGCCGGAGGACAAAAACCTTGATCAGCAGGGGTATTATCATACTGCATCATTTCATCCCATTGATAAAGTCCTCCCAGGGTTGCACAGTTGGTTGCATTATCGTTGTAACAATACTTTTCAGCCATGCAGTTATTCCTTTGATCTTGTGAAGAAGTGATGATTGTTCCGTAATTTAGGTTTGAAGCCAGCCAGCATTGGGCACCGATCTTTACGGTTGGATAAACATTATTATCGCGGATATCAGTAAAGTTATTTCCACACGTGAATGCTGCTGCAGTATAAACGATGATATGCGTGGTCGCACTCGTACTACAGGAATAAGCATTTGTATAAGAATAAGTTATTATTTTAGTCCCTGTTCCTGCTGCCGATGGCGTAAAGATACCTGTCACTGAATTGACCCCTGAACCGGAGTAAGTCCCTCCAAGAGGGACTCCACCTTTGAGTTTGATAGGTTTGGCGCTGAGTGTTGTTATTGTATCAAAGCAGGATGTAAATGTGGTTATAGAAGCAGGGTCGATGGTTATGATTACTGAAGAAAGTGTTCCTGTACAACCATTGGCAACAGGAGTGACCTGGTACGTCACCTGTTCAATTTCAGTAGCTGTATTATTCAATGTCTGATTAATACTTCCACCTGTGCCGTTAGAGAAACCAGAAACCAAGGGGGAAGAACCTGTAGCAACCCATGAAAAAGTTGTTCCTGAAACATGTGAGAGATTGATGATACTGGTGGTTTGAAGGGGACAGATGACCTGTGATGATGGATTAAAATAGACATCCGGTGTAGGGTAGACCGTAGCAGTAAAATTAGTTTCAGAGCCATTACAGCCATTTGCCGAAGGAGTGATGCGGTAAGTTACCGTTTCAGTGTTATATCCGGTATTGACTAACAAATCATTCAATATGATTGTCGGAATCGTGTCATTTTCAAATCCGGTTATCTGGAGTGAGGATCCCGTGGCAGTCCAGGTAAAAAGGGTCCCCGTGACATTCGAGGTAAGTGTAACATTAGTGTAAAGATTGTTACATTGCTGTTTGCTGCTTGGGCTATTTGATAAAACAGGTGTTGGGTAAACAGTGACAATATAATTATAAACCGTTCCGTGGCATCCGTTCATGACCGGAGTTATATGATAAGTTACAGTTTCAACCGACGATCCCGAATTATGCAGTATATCATTGATCAGGAATGACGGAGTGATACTGTTCGTAAAGCCTGTGATATTAGGAGAGGAACCTGTAGCACTCCAGGTGAACAGGCTGCCAGGAACAGTTGTCGAAAGTGTAATATTAGTCCCCAGATCATTGCATTGTTGCTTCGTAAGAGGATTGTTTGATAGTGTGGGAGTTGGATTCACATATACTCTGAAATCAGTGACTGATCCAATACATCCATTAGCTATTGGCGTAATATGATAAACAATTGACTCTATCGTATTAATTGAATTTATAAGCGTTTGATTCAAAAAATTGGTTGGATTGGACAGGTTGTCAGTAAAACCTGAAATATAGCCAGTACTATCTGTGACAGTCCATGTGAACAATGTTCCCGATACATCCGAAGTTAACGTGATATTTGTCGAAGAATCATTGCAAATTGTCTTATAAGAAGGACTGTTTGTAAGATGTGGCACTGGTTTTATTGTGATGGAGAAAGAGGTGTCAGGTCCACTTCCGCAAGTATCATGTCCATGCACCTTGATCATGGCAGAAGACAGAGAAGAAGAAAACGATAAATATATTGAATCGGTTGTACTGCTGCCTGTAACACCTGAAGGTAACGTCCATACATAAGAAGTAGAAAATGGCAGCGCACTGATTGAATAAAGAACATTATTCTCACCTTTGCAAATCGATGCAAGCCCGGTGATTGCATGGTTTGTTTCCGGAATTGAATCAACAAAAAGATTGACAGTATCTCTTCCAACACAGCCATTACTATTTGTAGCGGCGACCCAGTATTCACCTGCTGTCCCGGTTGTAAGAAGACGTTCGGTGTACCCGGTATTCCAAAGATAACTCACGAAGCTTCCCGGATCAAATGTGGTAGTATTTCCCGCGCATATCGTCCGGTCAGGGCCAAGTGAAACCGTTGGTTTTGGATAAAGTGAAAAATGGATTGTATCACTAAGTACGCAAAAATCACCTATTTCAGTGCATGCATAATAGCCGGAATCATGGACAGTATAGTACCTGGTTGTATCGACTTGTATCCAAACTCCGCCAATTTTTTTTTGCCATAGGTACGAAGTCATATAAGCACCTCCATCAAGAATCACACTGTCTCCCTGGCAGAAAGAAGCATCGGGTCCAAGGTACAATGATGAAAAATCGGAATAAAATCCATATTCAGCACTGCCTGGGTCTCCGTTCAGGATTCCCACATGGAACTTTCCACTGGAATTCAGAATATTATGGGACCCCACCGGAAGTTGGGTGGAAGTAAAAGTTTTTCTGGCATAATACCATGCATTTGAAGTTCCTGTTACCGGACTGAAATCCGATGAAGTTAGCAAGGTTCCGTCCCCATCAATTGTAAAGTTACCCTGATTCCCGCTACGTGTAAGTACCAATAATGCAAAGGTTCCTGCATCAGTCCGGTAAAAACCAACCTGCCTTGATCCTGTACAGGAATCCTGTGGAAGGATAGCGCTTCCGGCTTCATTTGGCAGCCCTGAAAGATGATATGCATAAATGGGATTTGATGATTTGATTAATAATGTAAGGTTGGTAAAATGAGAACAATAGAGTTGGGCCTGATTAATGGTTGTCACAGGAGTCGCAGAGCCATCAAGGTATATCTTTGTACTGTCAGAAATGGCTTCCATATAAACCCGTTCATCATTGTCATTTCCGAACCCCTTGATGGCAATGTATTCTTTACCCAGCAGATTAACCGGAACAATTTGGTCGCCGATCAGATCCCAACCTGCGGGATTTGTATCAGGCTCCTGAATTGAATCATCGCTGATGGTGATGGCAATAGGATAGTTAGAAGTGATGTGTGAACCTGCAAGTGTAATAGTATCTGCATTACTCGTAGAACGTGCACTATAGGTTTGCCCCTTGTTTAATTGCACCGTAAATGTGCTTCCTTTTGCATGTCCGACAATATCGTTTGATACTGTTATTGTAACTATCGTTCCATCCTGGGTCGCGACAATATCAAAAGCCTCAGCGGTATAATTAGTAGTCCAGTGATTTGGATAATTTCCCTGACCATCAATATAGAACTCAGTTCCCAATGCATTTTTGCCTTTCAATGTGAATATTTCAGGATTGCTCGCTGAAGCTTCCTCATAATATGCATCTACTGCAGTGTTTGAATTAATTTTGAGTCCATAATTATGAACGACATCTGCTGGTTTATCTTCAATACTGTCTATCCATGTGGTCAGGTTTATACTTAATGTGGAGTTTGGATTGATCACACCAACAATTGGAGTAAAAGACGGACTGGCTGGTTGACTTAACTCAATCTGAGCAGTATCAATAGTAGTAGAAATGCGCATCCAGATAGGCCGGTCCCCATGGGATTGATAAACTTCGGGTGCGACAAACCAAAATTCTTTATAACCCTGAGCAAAAAGTTGGACGGAACTAATTAAAAATGCAAGCAATAATATGGTCCTGTTCATTTTTTTGTATTAATAAGGGTTGCTGATAATGCAGAGGGGGAGTTCCTAATGAATAAGATATATTTCATCACGATATCCAGTTTCTTAGTGGCTTGAGATTTTACAACTTTAATAATGTACTCTTTTTATAAATCATTAACATACTAAACGTTGCCAGGATTCTTTAAAATTTTTTATGGAGTACCATTATAGTCATAATAATTTAAATGGAAGTAAAGATAAACAAACTTCGACAAACTGAGGATTTACTCAGAGCTTCACTCACCTATTATTCAGAAAGATTAAATTTTTCAGGGTAACGGCCTTTTTTATCACGGTAAAAATCCAGGATGACTTCCATATCCTTTTCATAGTTGCCGCTTGGGTATAGCAAGGGGCCAATGCCACCGGTCTTTGTGCTGTAATCTATAAATCCCAGAGCAATCGGTACTTTGGCTTCCATGGCAATATAATAAAATCCCTTCTTCCAGTGGTGTACTTTCCTGCGTGTCCCTTCCGGGGTTATTACAAGTACCATTGTTCGACTCTTATGAAAAATTCCGGCTGCTTGTTCTACAAGGTTGTTCTTTTGTCCCCTCGCGACCGGAACACCTCCAAGCTTACGTAGGAACCATCCAAGCGGAAAAACGAATACTTCTTTTTTAATAAGGACCCTTATCTTTATCTTCGATGACCAGAAGGTCATGCGGCCAATGACAAAATCCCAATAACTCGTATGGGGAGCAACGATTAAAACAGCTTTGACAATATTTTCAGGTAAGACAGCGCTCGTCCGCCATCCGAATAATCGTAAAATAAAGTGCGACAGTGCTGAAATCATTTTTCCAATGAGATTATAAAATCCTGCGAAATATAATTGTCAAGACTCATACAAACATTTTGTGAGAACCTGATTGCATATCCGGCAATCTTTTCCCACTCGGTCAGGGGAAGCAAGGGAATCTGTTCACGATCAATCCCCATCTTTATGAAAGAATAGACCAGACCTGCATTAAATGCATCTCCTGCTCCGATGGTACTCACCGGTTCAATTCCTGGTACCGGAACAAGAATCCTTTGATTCCTCACCAAAATGCTGATATCTTCTACTGACCGGGTATAGATCAGCACCTTGTCGTCCCAGGGCTTGATTATGTTATAAGCTTCCAAAGGATCCCTGATCGCAAAAATATGAAGAAAATCTTCATCTGACCCTCTGATGATTCCAGCAATGGAAATGTTCTCCATAATACGCGGCATTACTCGTGGAAGCTCATTAAGATGAGGCCGGCGAAAGTTAGGATCATAAAAGATCATGGCACCGTTTTGACCGGCTGAAGTAAGGAATGTCTTCAATTTCTCATGTATACCGTCAGATAATGAATAAAAGGAACCGAACAGCACAATATCATTCTTTGCAGGTACAGGTAATTTTCCTGCAAACATTTCCTTTGGAGGCACGGCATAAAATGAGTAACTGGCATCTGCCTGATTGTCAAGGAATGCCAGAGCAATCGTGGTTTTTCCGCTTGAATAATGGTTGATATAAGATGTTCCTGTCAAATTTTCCTCAAGAAAACTGATAATCAGTTCCCCTGCCTGGTCACTGACAATATCACTGATAAATTCGACATGGATTCCGGCACGCCCCAGTGAAACAGCGGTATTTAACATGGACCCACCGGGGTTCAATGCTATCGGATGGTTGTTCCTGAATATTATATCAAGAACCGTTTCACCGATGCAATACACTGTACGAGCGGCAGATGAAATATGTGATGTGGAATCAGTTATCGTAATTCGTAATTTGTAATAGATTTTAACTTTCAATCTCCAGATCCAGTTGTTCCCTGAGATTGAGGAGCTCGGGATTCTTCTCTGCCATCCTGCCAAATTTCTCACGATCTGTGTAAGGTTTTACTCCAACTGGATGATCCGGCACAATTATCTGCAAATGGATCTTTGTATTCTTTAGTCGTGATACCAGGAATCCAAGGAGATCATTCTGTTTTAGGGTAAAATCTTCAGCCAATACTTTGTTATCCACACAAAATTCAATCAGGAAATCTTCCTTTAATACCGGGCGGTGTTTCTTAAGCGTGGCAGACAGGTGGGGCATGGAACTATGTATGGATTCTCCGAACTCATCCCATACGGTTTCCAGTTGTTCAAGAGTGAATATATCTGATCTGTTATATTCAACGATTGTATCCTCTACCAGTGAGTTATTATTTTCAGTTTCCTTGTGTTGAGAAGAAGTCATGTCTTTGATGGACAAGGTTCCTGGAAATGCCTTCGTCGCTTTCGGTTTTACAGGCTCTGAAGGGTTTGTTAATGGTGCAGTTTTTGAAGGGGAGGGTGGAATAGGATTAGGTATCTTTGCTTCAACTTTATTAAGAATCTGACACATCTGCATCAGTGCCAGTTCAATATGCAGGCGTTTATTGTTGCTGATCTTGTAGTTGAGGTCACATTTGTTATTTATATCTAAGACATTTAATAGAAAATCCACAGGGCAGAGAGACGATTGACTCAGATACAGGTTCCGTATGGTGGGAGCTGTTTCGAGAAGTTTAACTGTCACTGGATCTTTACATACCAACAGGTTACGGATATGTTCGCCAAATCCGATCAGGAAATGCTGACCCTCAAAGCCTTTATCAAGAATCTCATTGATTGTGAGCAGGGTGGAAGATATATCCCCTGCCAGAATATGCCCGGTAATATTAAAGAAATAATCATAATCCAGTACATTCAGGTTCTCAAGGACAGTTTCATAGGTCAACTTATCTCCTGCAAAACTGACCAACTGATCGAAAATCGAAAGTGCATCTCGCATGGCTCCATCTGCTTTTTGTGCAATGATATGAAGCGCATTTTCCTCCGCTGAAATTCCTTCTTTTGTAGCAACATAATTAAGGTGACTAACGATATCTTCCATGGTAATCCTTTTAAAATCGAAAATCTGACAGCGGGATAGGATCGTTGGTATGATCTTATGTTTTTCTGTTGTAGCAAGAATGAATTTTGCATAGGCAGGCGGTTCTTCCAGTGTCTTTAGAAAGGCATTGAAAGCATTAGCCGAGAGCATGTGAACTTCATCAATAATGTAGACTTTGTATTTACCCATTTGTGGAGGAATCCTTACCTTATCAACCAGATTCCTGATCTCATCTACCGAGTTATTTGAAGCCCCATCGAGTTCATAAATGTTGAAGGAGCCATTTTCATTAAAAGAAACACAGGACTGGCATTTATCGCAGGCTTCCATAGCCGGAGACAGGTGTTCGCAATTGATTGTCTTTGCCAGGATTCGGGCACAGGTAGTCTTCCCAACCCCTCTTGGTCCGCAAAACAGAAACGCCTGTGCAAGCTGGTTGTTCCGGATGGCGTTTTTAAGGGTATTCGTAATGGATTTTTGTCCCACAACCGTATCAAATGTTTGTGGACGGTATTTGCGGGCGGATACAATAAAATTCTCCATAAGAATTTCGACAATTTTGCTTTATAAGGATTCAAAGGTACAAAATATTTTCATGTTCCTTTTGCGGTTTTGGTACCTGTTGGTTTTTTTCCGTACTTTGGCTTCAGGAAACTTCTTATGGAAAAGATAATGATTTATACACCTCGTCTTTCTGCAAGAGTTGAGTATATTTTTTTATTGTTGCTGAGAGATTTGATGGGTGCGGAATTAATTATAACAGACCGAAAGGAAGATTATCTTTCTTATCAGGGACCCCGTATTGAATATTCAGATGAATCTTTGAAACAAGGGATATTTATTCATTCTTGCGGGATTCTTTTCGAGAAGTCTATAGAACCACAGACAATCGGGCTTTTCACTTATAAGAATTATCCGGCGTTTTTTGCAATAAAGGATGATCATTCGATATTTCCTTTCGATTTGTTTGCAGCTGCTTTTTACCTGGTCACACGTTATGAAGAATATCTTTCATTCATTCCTGACCGGTACGGAAGGTTCAGAGCTTCCGACAGTATCATGATCACCGGAAAGTTTCTTAATGTTCCTCTTGTGAATGTGTGGACAGGTTTGTTGAAGGATCATATAAAATCAGTTTATCCTGCAATCCGGCTTCCTGAAAAGAACTTCCGGTATATTCCGACCATCGATATTGATCATGCTTTTGCATATAGACAGCGTACTTTTATACGCACCCTGGGTGGTTATGGGAGATCGCTGATGCTCGGAAACCTCATTAATGTAATGCAACGGACGAATGTCCTGGTAGGTTTGTCAAAGGATCCCTATGATCAATATGATTATATCAAAAAGATTCATGAAAGGTTTGGTTGGAAGCCATTTTATTTCATTTTGTTTTCCGATCACGGCAAAGATGACAACAATGTGAAGCTTTCTGGTAAGGCTTTTCGTCACCTTCTTCTTGAACTTAATGAATCGGGAATGGTTGGAATACATCCTTCTCTCACCTCAGGTAAACATCCTGAAATTCTTAAAGGTGAGATCAATGGACTTTCAAAAATAATTGATCATAAAATAGTCAACAGCCGTCAACACTTTTTAAAGATATCTTTTCCCGATACCTGTCGTGAACTCATTAAATTTGGAATAACTGATGACTATTCTCTCGGTTATGCTTCAGTTCCGGGATTCAGGGCAGGTATTGCAGATCCTTTTCCTTTCTTTGATCTAGTCTATGATCGCCCGGAGCAATTAATGATTCATCCGGTCGCCCTGATGGATGTGACCTTGAAAGATTATCTGAAAATATCTCCGGATGAGGCCATTTTGTTGAGCAGATCATTTGCAGATACAATAAAGGCTTTTAACGGAGAGTTTGTCAGTATATGGCATAATGAAAGTTTTGATGAATCCGGGCGTTGGAGAGAATGGCGAAAAGTTTATGAAGATATCCTTTCTTACACTGCCGGACTGATGAAGAATAAATGATAAACTACAGAAAACATAAGGAGATTG
>CAZUYY010000026.1:0-12974 GCA_964624935.1 uncultured Prolixibacteraceae bacterium | reverse complement strand
CCGGTGACGGACTTTGCGACGAAAATATCGTACGTTTAACAATCAGGGAATCCACTGAACGGATCAGGGAGCTAATCCATTGGGGTATAAAATTTGACAAGACCAAATCCGGGAGGTTCGATCTTGCCAGGGAAGGCGGGCATTCAGAATACCGTGTATTGCATCACAAAGACAGTACGGGGAGAGAAATTGAGAACATTTTGGTCGAGCAGGTCAGAAAGCATCCGAAGATCGAAGTGATCGAGGATACTTTTGTTATTGATATCATTACCGAACATCATCTGGGGATTGAAGTAAACCGCCGGACACCGCATATTACCTGTTTTGGAGCCTATCTTTTGAATCCACGCACACATCTCGTGGATACTATTCTTTCGAAAAACACCCTCATCGCTACCGGAGGGTCGGGACAAGTTTACAGCACTACTACCAATCCGCCCATATCCACCGGCGACGGAATTGCCATGGTATATCGTGCAAAGGGGACAATAGAGAACATGGAATTCATGCAATTTCATCCGACTTCCCTTTATAATCCGCAGGAAAAGCCTTCATTTCTGATATCAGAAGCTGTGCGTGGGTTTGGTGGAATTTTAAAGAATTCGGAAGGTAAGGAATTCATGCAGAAATATGATTCCCGTCTTGGCCTTGCGCCAAGGGATATAGTGGCCCGCGCCATTGACAGTGAATTGAAGATCCTTGGCGATGATTATGTTTACCTCGATTGCCGGCATCTGCCAAAGAACGAACTGATCAATCATTTTCCCACCATTTATGCCAAATGCCTCAGCATAGGCATTGACATCACAAGGGATATGATTCCGGTGGTGCCGGCGGCACATTATACCTGCGGAGGGATCAAGGTGGATGAATTCGGGAGAAGTTCTATCCACCATCTCTATGCATCCGGGGAATGTTCCTGCACAGGATTGCATGGTGCTAACCGGCTGGCATCCAACTCACTGCTGGAAGCACTTGTATTCTCGCACCGGGCAAGCGAGGATGCCATAGAAACCGCAAAAACCATTGACTACAACAATAATATCCCCGACTGGAATGCAGAAGGGATGGTTTACAATGAAGAAATGATCCTGATCACACAATCGCTGAAAGAGTTGCAGTCAATCATGAGCAGTTATGTCGGTATCGTCAGGTCTAATCTCAGGTTGAAAAGGGCATTCGACCGGTTGGAAATTCTTTATCAGGAGACGGAAGCACTCTATAACAAATCCATCCTGACTACCCGGATCTGTGAACTCAGGAACCTGATCAACGTTGGTTACCTGATAATCAAGGCAGCCACGAACCGGAAGGAAAGCCGCGGATTGCATTATTCGCTTGATTTCCCAAGGATCATTGAAAGGAGGTGATCTATGGCATTGATAAAAGCAGTTAAGGGCGTTAAACCCATTTTTGGAAAAAATTGTTTTCTGGCCGACAATGCTACGGTCACCGGAGATGTTGTGATGGGAGAGAATTGCAGTGTCTGGTTCAACGCAGTCGTTCGCGGCGATGTACATTCCATCCGCATAGGAAAAAACGTGAACATTCAGGATGGTGCGATCATCCATTGCACTTACCAGAAAGCTCCGGTCAGCATCGGAGATAATGTTTCCATCGCTCACAATGCCATTGTGCATGGGTGTACAATTCACGACAATGTATTGATAGGTATGGGGGCAATTGTAATGGATGGAGCCGTCATTAACAGTAATTCCATTATCGCAGCCGGTGCATTGATCAAGGAAGGCACTGTTGTAGAGTCAGGCTCTGTATGGGCGGGAGTACCGGCTGTTAAAATCAGGGATATAGATCAGAGGCTCCTGGAAGGACAAGTGAACAGGATCTCAAAGAATTATATGATGTATGCAAGCTGGTATGATAGCGAATAAAAAAAGCTGCTTTGAATAAAACAGCTTTTCAATTGATTTAATTGTAAACTTTACTGGATTCCCAATTTCTTCTTGACCAGGGGAAGAAGATCATCGGCCGGTTCTGAATAGAGCAGGACGTCTTCAATGGAATTTATAACAAACGTGTATTTATTTTCCTTGGCCACCTCTTTTATTGCATCCTTTGCCTTTGCAACAATAGGTTGTAAAAGATCCTGTTGTTTTGCCTGCAGATCTGTCTGAGCTTTCTGCTGAAAAGCCTCAATTCTTTCCTGCAGATCAGATAATTCCTTTTCCTTTGTTTGTTTGATCAGGTCAGACATTCCTGAAGAACCTTGTTGATACTCAAGCCCTTTGTTTTGAAATTCAGCCCTCATGGCATCCAGTTGGTCAGAAAGTGTTTTCTGGTAAGTTTGCAATTTGGCTTTCACTGAATCAATGCCCGGCATGGCTGCTACTAAATTATTGAAATCAACATATCCTATTTTCTGGACAGTCTGAGAATGAGCGGCAGACCCGAGAACAATGATGAGAAAAAAAACCACAAAACTTTTTACTACGTTTTTCATTTTCGTGTTTATTGTTAATAATTGTTTGACTGCAAAATTATAAATATTTATGTAATTCTAAGGATTAAATAGTGCTATTTCTTTCCTGGCTGGGGAGCGCTGCCAGGTTGATTTGTATTCATGTCACCTTGTTGGGAACCTTTTGTGCCGGACCCTGAACCGGGGGTCGTACCTTTCTGTCCGGGACGTCCTTTCCTTCCTGCAGCCGCGGCACCGAGGTTATCCAGTACCTCGTCGCTGATATCATATTTGGGGTTGGAATAGAGGATCGTAAGGGCGCCTGCCTTATCAAAGACCACTGCATAATTATTACTTGTCGATATCTCCTGAATAGCATTATAGACTTTCTCCTGGATCGGTTTCACCAGTTCCTGACGTTTTTTCATCAGGTCGCCACTCTGTCCGAAACGCTGACGCTGAAGATTCTTGGCTTCTTTTTCCTTATCTACGATCTCCTGTTCTTTTTTCTTTTTCATATCTTCCGGCAATAACACGACCTGTGCCTGAAAGTCCTGATACATTTTATCAATATCCGCAAATTTTTGATCTATTTCTTTTTGCCATTGATTCGATACCTCATCTAATTGTGCCTGAGCTTCGGTATATTCAGGAAGATTTTCAAGGATATACTGGGTATCAACATAAGCGAACTTCTGAGCATGGAGCATAGCTATAGAAAAGAACAGAAATGCTGCCGTAATGATTATTTTTTTCATTTTATCTGCCTCCATTTAATTTATTAACGCTGAATACATTTAACTTTTAATCTTTTATGATCTCTAATCGATCGAGGAATTGATCGAAAAATGGAATTGACTGCCATTCACTCCAGGCACACCTCTGAGTGGATCGAGTCCATATCCCCAGTCTAATCCAAGAAGTCCAAACATCGGCAGGAACACACGGATCCCAACGCCAGCCGACCGGTACACGTCAAACGGGTTTACATCTTTCCAATTCAACCAGTCATTTCCGGCTTCCATGAAGGTCAGGCCATAGATTGTCGCACTTGGATTCAAAGAGATCGGATAACGTAACTCAAAAGTAAATTTCTCATAAACAGTTCCTCCAACAGTATTCGGATAACCGGGAGTCAGGGAATTATTTTCATATCCCCGGAAGCCGATAAGTTCCCGTCCATCCATGTTGTTGTACCCTGTCAATCCATCTCCCCCGAGATAGAATCGTTGAAAAGGGGTGATCCCAATATGGTTGTTGTAGGCTCCTAAGGCCCCGAATTGCACCCGTGGCGTCAAAACCAGTTTATCGATCAGGTTAATATACCATGCACCTTTAAACTTATACTTGTAAAATTCCACCCACTCGAATTTTTTTGATATATCCATATCAGCATAATCGACATTTCCGCGGAAAAGTGAATAGGGAGGGGTAAATTCAAGCAAATTACTGATCTCAGATCCTGACCTTGGGTAGGTTGGCTGATCTATATTGCTTCTGGAAAGTGTGACAGAATAACTTATCGAATTATAAATTCCGTTCCCACCCCCGAAAGTAAAGATCTGGGTATAATTATGTGAATTATAACGGTTAAAATTGATTGCCTGATAAAGAACAAAATAATCATCCGGCCATTTGAGGTTTTTACCTAATCCGACAGAAATCCCGTCGATCTTGAAATCAGCATAGGTAGGGTCACTGGAAGAAACACCGTTGGTATATCTTGAGTGAACATATGAAATGCTCAGGGCTAATGGTTTTTTTCCACCTACCCAGGGCTCTGTAAAAGAAGCACTGTAACTGATATATCCTACTCCATAAGTCTGGAACCTCAGGCTTAGTTTTTGTCCATCTCCGGATGGGACAGGTTTCCATTTTTTCAAATCAAAAAAGTTCCGGAGAGAAAAGTTATTGAAGGACAAACCCAGGGTTCCGACAATCCTGCCATACCCCCATCCTCCAGATAATTCAATCTGGTCGGCTGATGTCTCCTCCACATTGTAATTTATATCGACTGTCCCGTCATCCGGGTTGGGAGTAACGTCTGGAGAAATTTTTTCCGCATTGAAATATTTCAATTGCACCAATTCCCTTTGTGACCTGATCAGCTTGTCGCGGCTGAATAATTGTCCGGGGCGTGTCTGAAGCTGACGCAAAGCAACATGATCATTGGTCTTGGTATTTCCAGTCACAGTGACTTTATTCACATTCGCTTGTTTTCCTTCGCGCATCCTGATCTCAATATCGATGGAATCATTTTCCACATTTACTTCCACAGGCTGCACGTCAAAGAAAAGATAACCATCATCCATATAAAGAGACCTGATATCTGAGCCATTCGGATTATAGGTCAGTGCCGTTTCAAGGGCACTCTGATCATAGACATCTCCTTTTTTTATTCTGAGTATCCGGTTCAGAAAGTCATCCGGATACTTGGTATTACCCACCCAGGTAATGTTCCGGAAGAAGTACTTGGGGCCTTCCTCAACCCAGATATCTATCGAAACGGTGTTATCATCGTTCCTGGAAATGGAATCTTTTATGATTTTTGCATCACGATAACCTGCATTATTGTACCTTGCGATCAGCAGGTCTTTATCTTCAGAATAATCATCCCTGATAAATTTTGCGGATTTAAAGATGCGGAACCTGATATTGTTGTAAGCATGTTTTTCAACCACATTGGCAATCTCACCGAAATCGACATGGAAAATAGCAGTTGCAATCTGATAGATCATCTTATCAAGATCATTCATCGGATTGAATATGCCTTTTTCTTTGGTTTTTTTCAGGCTGGCTTTGAGCTGCTCGGTCGTCAGATTATGATTCCCATGAATGATGATGTTATACACTCTGACTTTCCCGTTCCGGTGTACACCGATGTCCAGGTTGACTTCATTTGAAGAAGCGCTGTCTTTTTTAGCAATAACATCCACATCGGCATTCAGGAATCCTTTATCTGTATAGTATTTCCGTATAATATTTTTCGTCCGCATGATCATATTTTCAGTCACATATTCTCCTTTTGATATATGGATCTTTTCGCGGATATTATCTGCATCACCTTTCTTAACTCCTGTAAATGAGAAATGGTTGAGTCTCGGTCGCTCCCTCAGATAAAAATTCAGGTAGAGTTGATTATCGACAATTTGTGTTATAGAAATCTTCACATCCTCAAATAACCCCTGGTCCCAAAGCTTTCTTATTGCCCCGGTTATTTTATCACCCGGTATTTTCACTTTATCCCCGATGGTCAATCCTGAAAGCATTATCAGGACGTTATTATCGAGGTACTTTACACCTGAAATCGTGATGCCGGCGATGATATATTCTTTTGGCGAGGAGTAGTCAATGTTAATTGGTTCTCCCGAGGGTATCTGAGCGCACACAGGACGGACAAACCAGGTTGAGATTAAAAGAAGAATAAGAATTTTAAATTTCATCCGGTACGAGTTGAGATAGCGGTTTCAGGTTTTTTTTATTTGTTCACTGGTCATTCCAAATCTCCTTTCCCTTCCCTGATAATCAACAACAGCCCTGTAAAATTCCTCTTTTGAGAAATCGGGCCACAAGGTCGGGGTAAAATACAACTCACTATACGCGATCTGCCAAAGAAGAAAATTACTGACCCTGTATTCTCCGCTGGTCCGTATCAGAAGTTCAGGATCGGGTATAGATGCTGTAGTCAGAGCGCCGGCGAAGGAATCATTGTTTATCTCATCTGCAGTCATTATTCCATCACAGACATTCTGAGCAAGGGAACGTGCGGCCTCGAGGATTTCCCAGCGGGAACTGTAACTCAGGGCAAGCACCAGTCTCAATCCAGTATTCCCGGAAGTATCCTCAATGGCCTTCATGAGTTCATCCCTGCTTTTAGCCGGAAGATTTTTCAGATCACCTATTGCCACCAACCGGATATTGTTATCCATGAATGTCTTGCGTTCTTTATTAACAGATTTTACCAATAGTGTCATTAATGCGTCAATCTCATATTTTGGACGATTCCAGTTCTCGGTCGAAAAAGCATACAAAGTCAGATACCCGATCCCAAGTTCTGCTGCAGCTTCTACAGTTTCCCTGACCGCATCCACGCCTTTTTCATGGCCAATCGTCCGGATGAAGCCTCTTTTCTTTGCCCAACGCCCATTTCCGTCCATGATGATGGCAACATGAACGGGTATCCGGTCTTTAATTATTTTTTCTTTCAGGCACATTCAGGCATAATGTGTGTTCAAGTGCTCCGGATCGGTTGAAACGCAAAGTTCCCAATACCGGCGCAAATATACGGTGTAATCCAATTCCACCGACTCCCGGTAAAATATGAATGGAAATGGTCGTGATCTGAGAATGCATTAAAAGCTTTGGCAATTTATCTGATAGATAACGCAGGTTCACATTTTTTATTGGAATACGAAGGGAATACCATGAAAATTTAATCAGTTCCGTATGTCAAGCCCCCAGTTTAATTTTGCACGGATCGTTTCAAAGAAATTTTTTCCCGACATCCTCAGCAGATTGATCTTAAAATCTTCTTTTCTTATGACCAGTTCCATCGGGACATCCAATTCGAGGATCCGTGAATCGAGGCCAATATAACAGTTTATATTTCTGGATTCGACCATGATCCGGATGACGCAGGTATCTGGTATCACTATAGGTCGTACCGTCAGGTTATGGCTTGCAATAGGGGTGATCACAAAGTTCTCGGAATCCGGCGAGATAATAGGGCCGGTACAACTTAAGGAATAAGCCGTCGAGCCTGTCGGCGTGGCAACGATCAATCCATCTGCCCAGTAAGTATTCAGGTATTCATCGTTCACGAACAATTTGATGGCAAGCATGGAATTCGGACTACTCTTGTAGATCGTGAAATCATTCAATGCATAGTTCAGGTCTCCGAAAAGCCGCTCTTTTGTTTCCAGACGAAGCAAGGTTCGTTTATCAATTGAATACTTATTATTGATGATATCATCCAGGGCAGGTAAGATTTCTTCTTTTGAGATTCCTGACAGGAAACCCAGTTTGCCCATGTTTATTCCAATGACTGGAATTCCTGAATCTCCTACCAGTGTAATGGTATCAAGCAATGTACCATCGCCTCCGACGGAAAAGAGGTATTCCACTTTTCCCCTTATTTCCTCCTGAGTTGTAAAGGTTATTGGTTCCCGGTCAAACCGGATGATCTCATGAATGGCATCAAAAAACGGCTTATATAACCAGACGGATCCATTGAGACTGATCAATTTGTCTGTAAAAGCCTGCAGGTAAGAAACATCGTTTGCGGAAATTGTTTTTCCAAACAAGGCGACCTTCATGGTATCAAAAATTAATGAAAATAGTCAGGGGGCAAAGATAATGCATTTATATAAGTCGGAGGACGGAGGATGGAAGACAGAGGTCAGAGGGCGGAGGGCAGAAAGCAAAATGTTTCCAGTTTTGAATTTTAATCATAATGAAATCTGCATTTAGCGATCTGGATTTCATCTTCTTTGTATTGATATACTAATCGATGCTCTTCATTTATTCTTCGAGACCAATAGCCTTTATATTTGAATTTTAATGGTTCTGGCTCGCCTGTACCGGAATAAGGGGTTCTTTCGATGTCTTTTAATAATTCATTAATCTTCAACATCATTTTATGGTCGGTCTTTTGCCAATAAAGGTAATCTTCCCATGACTCATCAACGAAAGTGTATTTCATTGTTCAATAAGTTCTTTTTGAAATGAAGTTCCATTCCTTAATTTTTCAATCGCTGAGTCTAATCTTTTTTCGTTGGTTTTAGAAGATAATTCATATTGTGTAGCGCTCAGGGAGTTGTATTCATCCAAAGACATTATTACAACGCCACTATCTTTGCCTCTATTAATGATAAGAGTTTCAAAGTCTTTTGTAACCCGATCCAGATATCTTTTAATATCTTTTCTAAAGTCGGAAATCGTTGTTGTTAACATACTAATAGTTTTTGTACTTTATATGGTACAAATATACGTACAAATATTGAAAAATGATCAAATGTTGGCAATGTTATACCGATCATTTTCTCTTACCAAATGGCAAGATTGTAAAATGGCAAAATGGCAAAATAAAAAATATGCTCTTAAAAAATGAATTGGCGCTTATATCGGCGCAGTGAAATGGAGATAAAATCCAGGCATTCCTTGTGCATTCATGGAGGCTTCAAGCCTTATCACTACGTCATAATATGTTGTTAGGTCGAGACCTACTCCATAACCAACCAAGAGACTGTTTTTCAGAGTATTCGATTGGTTGTAAGGAGAGACCTCGGAATAAACATATCCCATGTCGTAAAAAACATTGAGGTAAAGGGCAAAAGGGACTCTGCTGAATTTGGGAGTATGGACAAAATCAATATTGAATTCATGCTGAGGGATCAGGGCGAACTTAAAATTGTTTTTCCATAAAATGAAATCCTTGCCATCAATCACATAATATTCGTATCCCCTCACGAAATCCCTGCCATAACCAAGGCCCTTTAGCATAAAATAAGGGGGTTGAGGCGTAAGGGTAAGCTTGCCTGTCAATCCGGAAGCGAAATACCATCGATAATAGAGCTGAAAATATTTCCTGAAATTGGATTTAAAATAGAATTCATTTACCGTGGGAGAAAAAAGCCCGTTCTGATCCAGTTCAATATCAAAATAGGTGCCTTTTAATGGATAAAATTGAAAATCCCGATGGTCATTTTTGTACTGATACCAGAGGCTGAAATATTGAAGGTGATTGGAAGTGCCTGCAGTGTAATCCGGAACCTTTATCAACGAATCTGAAAACATCCAGGAATTGAAGCTTACACGGAAGGTATGGTAGGCATAAAACGTAGGCCGCAACACAAGATCCGTGAAAGCATAAAAGTCCTGCCTTGGATAGGAACCGGGATCTCTGTAATAAACCGGTTTATTCTCGACTGTTTCAATAATAACCTCATGATTCCAGTTGTACTCTGCACCAAAATCAATCCCGACAGTCTTTTTGAAATTAATGTAGGGGATCTGGTAACTGAATCCCAATTTCTGATTAAAACCATAATGGATAGGAAACTTCAGGGTCTCGTTCAGACCCATGACATTGTGTATAGTCAGGTCGATGCCATAAGTCAACCGGTTGAAATCCATTGTTTCGAGCCACGAATTGAAATTCCTGTCAGAGATCTCAAAAAATGGCCATGGCCATATGTACCAACGTTCGACCACTTGGATCATGATGTCCATTTTTAATGGAGATCCTCCAAGGGGAACGGTATCTATTGTGACGAAGTTGAATAATTTAGTATTAAAAATATTTTCCCTCCCCGCCTTCAGCATGTGCTGAAATAATGTTCGTCCGATCCTATCTGATTCACGAAATGCGAGTTCTCTCAGGATAATAGAAGGCTTCGTATGCAGGTTACCTTTGATCTTTATCGAACGGATCACTAAAATGCCGGTGGAATCCTTTGAATTGTCAGGTGGAAGAAGCCCACCCATTGAATGAAAGCTGATCAGGAGAAGAAATAAAAACAAAAAGAACCCTTTTGAACGGAACGATCTCAGAATGGGGATAGAAATCCTCATGAATCAGATATTAAGATAATTCATCAATGAATTATACCGTTCCTTCAAACTTTCCGAATAAGAATCTTCGGAAAATGAAGCCTTGATGGTATAGTTGTACCGGATGAAGGTCTGGAGGACAGGCCCCACATCAATCCTGTTGATTTTCAGTGTAACCTCTATCCGTGTAGAATCGGGAAAAGTGGTGATATACATGCCAAGGACCTTGGCGTCATTCGATTCGACGATCTGGGCAATCTCAGTAAGAAGATAATCCTTGTCATTGATCTCAAGGATGATGATCCCACCCGGATTATTCAGCGCCATCAGGTCTGAAATATTATGGCATAATGTGGTCAGGGTGATCGATCCAAGATAATGTTTCTTTTCATCCAGGACAGGCAGCAAGGTCAACTTCATGGCATCGATGATCCTGATGACATCAAAGATATGCTGATTATCAATGATATATGCATTGGAAAGGGAAAGAGGATGGCTTCCGACCGGCTCGGTAAAATTATTATAAGTCAGAATATCGGTATCTGAGATCACACCAAGAAATTCTTCCTGATTTACGATCGGGAGATGCGAAACCCGTAACTCATCCATAAGTACCAGTGCATCGGCCCCGGTCTCAAAAGATTTCAGCGGGGTAATGATGTCAGATATCAGTTGTTGTGCAATCATGATCCGGGATTCAGTTTCTGTCATTCAGGATGCTAAGGTAACTATTATATCGCATCAAACTAACTTCCCCTGTTTCCAAACCCTGCTTCACGGCACAACCAGGCTCATGTATATGGGTACAATTCTTGTACCTGCACAGGGGCAGAAGTCTTTCCATTTCAGGGAAACAACGTGGAATTTCATTTTTATCGAAGTCTATCAGGCCGAATTCCCTGATCCCCGGAGTGTCAATAATAAACCCGCCATTTGTCAGTTCGAACATTTCTGCAAATGTCGTAGTATGCTTCCCTTTCAGGTGAATCTCGGAGATATTACCGGTCTTTAGTCTCAGATCCGGTTGAATGGCATTGATCAGCGCAGATTTTCCTGCACCCGAATGTCCGGAAAAGAGATTGGTCCTGCCTTTTAACAGATCACTGATCCGGCCGACATTGTCTCCTTTCAGGGCTGAAACGGAATAACAGGGATAGCCGGTTTGTTCATAGATCTTCTTCAGTTCAGACTCATAGGATGCAAGCGTTTCATCGTACAGGTCTATCTTGTTAAAGATGATGCTTGCCGGGATGAAATATCCGGTGGCAGTTACGAGGAACCGGTCTATGAATCCTGTGGATGTTCTGGGCCGTGCGAGGGTGACGATCAAGAATGCATGATCAAGGTTGGCAGCAATGATATGGGTGGTTTTGGATAAATTAATGGATTTCCTGATGATGTAATTCTCTCTTTCCCGGATGAGCGTGATGATTCCGGTTTCTTCATCCGGTTGTTTTTCGAATTCGACTTTATCGCCGATAGCAACAGGATTTGTCGAACGCAAGCCATGGATACGGAATTGTCCTTTCAGCCTGCATTCGGTCTTCATGCCATCCTGTGAACGAACCGTGATCCAGCTACCAGTAGATTTTATTACGATGCCTTCCAAATTATTGCGTTGGTTAATTTACACCCCACCCCCTGCCCCCCTCCCCCAAGAGGGAGGGGGAATGGCTTTATTTATTTTTAGTTATTGATCAGGGAAATTATAATGTTTTTTGACGGGTTTTTTAATATCCCAGATGCATTTGAGGCCGTCTTTAAAGATCACAAAATCGCCCGGTTGGATTGTATAGTTCTCTTCCGCCGTTTCGATCACTACCTCCCCTTCCAGTATAAGACATTCTTCGTCACAATCATATGCCTGATTGAAACGGGAAACTTCTTTCCTCCATATCGGCCATTTCCGGATCTGGCGTTCTTCTAATTCTGATTCGTCGAGTTTCTGAATAATTACTTTTTTCATAATGCGTGGTTCAATAATGAGACTGTAAAGGTAAGAAAAAGAGTTACAGGTGAAATCGTGACGCGAACAGCCCCTCCCCCGACCCCTCCCCATTCGGGGCGGGGAGTTTCGTTACGAGGAAAAAATGATAAATTGGCAAAATGGTAAGATGGCGAGTTAACATGGTCATGCCAATGCATAGATCTTCCCAGGTAAACTCTTTACAATCCCTTCGAATTCGAGGTTCAGGAGGGAGGCGGAGGTTGTGCTCATGATCAGGCGGCATTTGTTGCTGAGGTCGTCAATTCCCGTGGGACCATTTGTATTAAGATAATCAACCAGGAGCTTTTCATCCGGGGTCATTTCGAGAAAGATCGTTTTCTGGAAGCCGTCGGGTTTCTTTCCCTGTTCCTCCCATCCCATCAGGTAACGGATATCCTGTGCCGATTGGATCAGTGAAGCCATGTTCTTACGGATCAGGCGGTTTGTGCCTTCGGAATAGATGTCAGTGATCCGGCCAGGAATAGCAAAGACATCCCGGTTGTATGAATTCCCGATATCTGCCGTAATCAGCGCTCCTCCTTTGTCTGCCGCTTCCACTACCAGGATTGCATCGCTTATTCCTGCAATGATCCGGTTCCTTTTTGGAAAATTTTCCCGATCGGGGATCGTATCATTCATGAATTCTGTTAATAGTCCACCATTTTTTGTCATCTTTTCAGCAAGCTTTTTATTCTGATAAGGATAGATCATCCCAAGGCCATGACCCAGCACTCCAACGGTTTCGAGGTTATTCTCGAGGGCGGATCGGTGGGCACAACTGTCGATCCCATATGCAAGTCCGCTAACGATCATCACCTTATCCTGAGCAAGATCTGAGATGATCTGATGACAGGTACTTTTGCCGTATTCCGTTGCATTGCGTGTTCCGACAACAGCAATGATTCGCGAACCATTCAGGTCGGCTGTGCCTTTGTAATAGATCAGTACCGGGCTATCTATGCAGTTTTTTAACCGGAACGGATAATCCTTATCCTGAAAGAACAGTGTCCGGATGCG
>CAZUYY010000025.1:0-13090 GCA_964624935.1 uncultured Prolixibacteraceae bacterium | reverse complement strand
GTCTCCCCTGCAGGAATACGCCCTGAAAGGATACTGGAATTTCGATGATCTCCGGAACCGGCTGCATTATATATCCGACCGGAGTTATAATAATAATTTCGGCTATCTTAAGAATCATGCTTCCTTCATGCCCCAGTATCCCGGCGTTCAACAGACCATCGATACGCTCCATTTTCTATCATCAGATCTTCGTACGGATTCCGTGCAGTTCCGGTTTACTGACAAAAACACTGCAGTCTTTGACTCCCTGACCATCACACCTGTTAATGGCAAGTCGGTATTTGCCTATGATATGGCAAGATTGCCTTTTAATATAACCCGCCTGCAGGTCCTGGAGTTTTTTCATCCCTCTGCAGGAACGCCACTGGAGACGGACTATAATCTGCAGTCATTGGCCCCTGAGCCCATAGCCACTCCCCAGTACAACTGGAACAGGTACTACAGCACCCCTGTGACGATGGGAAAGATCTATGCTCCGGTCACAGTGACCGGATTTCCTTCCGGAACCAGCAGTGTGATCCTTGGATTGAAATCAGGCAATACCCTCTACGATACCGCAACCTATTCCATCAGCAGTAACCCTTATCATCATTCACTGTCACTGAACGGAACCAATAATTGGATACAGACCTTGCAGGAGATCAGTTCACCATCAAGCTTCTCCATTCTATTCTGGGTTAAAACAGCTACAGGTTCAGGTGGTAAGATCATCGGGTTCACGGATAACCAGAACGGCGGATACACGAATTATCATGACAGGGAAATCCTTATGGAACCCGATGGCAGCCTGAAGTTCAATATGATCTCCGGAAGCCAGACCCAGACGTTGAATGCAATGAACGTCAACAATGACGGGGAGTGGCATCATGTGGCCGTGACTGTCGACAGCAGTCAGAATGCATCAATTTATGTTGACGGGAGCCTTTCGGAAACCCTCACCCTTTCATCCCTGAAAACATACCAGGGCTGGTGGGTGATCGGACAGAACCTTGGTACCGGTAAGAAAACGAAAATATCGATTTCCCAATACTTCAGCGGATCGTTGTCCGAGATCAGTATCTGGAACAGGGCATTAAGCATTGACGAGATCAATGCCAACAGGTTCCTTCCGGCTTCGGGTACCGGCCTGACTACCTACTTCCCCTTGAATGAAGGAACAGGAACAACAGTTACAGATCGTGCCGGATCCGATAACGGAACGATCATCGGAGCTACGCCGGCATGGACGGTGCCGGGTGATCTCTCCTATCTGGTCTGGAATAAAAGCATTGCGGAACTGCAACCCGGTACCTATACTTTTTTTGCAACCACACACTATCCTTTCTGCCCTTCAACCGGAGCAACCTATTCTTTGGGAAATTTCATGATCCAGTCACCTTTTCCCGGATACACATTCAACTTTTTCCTTTCCAAAGGTCAGGGATATTTCAGCCAGGGTATATCCCTGATCAACACCCTTTCATTCACCACCAATTACAGTGGATCGGGACAGACCGGGTGGAGCAAGAACTATGTCAAGTACAATTTTCTCACACCCGATCACCAGGTCATTTCGTCGGATTCTGTAACATATATCTTAGCCTTAGCACCTTATTCAGGACATTTCAATATCGATATGGGAGATGCACCCGTGGGAAGCTATATCAGTCTTGAAACAGGCTATATAACCACCGCAGGGGTGACTGTCTTCCAGAACGCAGTTTCCATACCGGTATACATCTATCCCATGATCCCTCCGACTGTAAACGGAAATTTCGGCCCCTTTGACCAGGCCATTGCCCCGGGGACCATGCAACATCCGAATACTTTTTCAATCGTCACCGGACCGTTGACTGACATCGACAGCATCCGGGCATTGTTTTATGATGGTTCGAGCAACCTGCTCGGGACCTGCGATTGCGTGAAATCCAACGATACCCTCTGGAGCCTGACCTACGACATGTCGGTGCTTTCTTCTCCTTCCACCGGGATGAACCTCGAATATTACCTCGGGCAGGATGTTCATCCGGCTGCGGTGGAAGGCCCCTATACCATTGTCATCCGGAAAACACGACCGGCATGGTTCGATTTTATTCCTTCATCCTCATTCAGCAACATCCAGCAATCCGATAGTGTGGTGACATTTGAGGTTACGACCCCATTCGAGAAAAACAGGGCGATCAATAATTTCACAGGAGTAACGGTCCCCAACTTCGTTCCCTTTATAAATGGTCTATCAGCGGAAATGCTTTCTCCTACAGCAAACGCTTACCTGAAATACAGCATCGCATCCAGGAAACTGCAGATGAACCAGGCACCCAATTTCTACCAGCAATACCTGGATCTTGGCATCGGAAATTCAAGCCTCCTGCAATTCTCATTCAACAATTCACAGAGCAACTCGTACTGGATCGATCAGAACAACAACCTGAATGCTTCACAGAATTTCTCGATGGGAGGCAGTGTATCATCTGAGTTCCTGGCCATACAAGACATTGTCAAAGCTATATCCCAGTTGGCGAATTATACTGGAACCATCAATCCTTACTCTATTATTGTTAAACCGACATTCAAGGTGTCAGTAACAGCCGGGTTCAATTATTCGTCGCGGCTGCACATGACAGTGGATTCGCTCACCGGCAATTGGGGCTCCAGCGGCAGCCTCGACATCGATGCCGATTCAACGCATACAGAAGCTTACAGGAACAGTGCCTCTTATCATTTTTATTCCGGCGATTACGACATGGAGTTTTCCCTGGGCCTTACTTTTTTTGAAGGCATTGCCGCCACCTTTTTTGGTCTTGACGGCAGGGTGGCTCTGGGTTACGGGCATTCATACATCTCCATACCATCCCCGGCCGACAAGCCGTTGAAGTCGGCTGCTTTTCAGATTTATGGCAGGGTTTATTTCGATCTGCTCTGGGGATGGTATGAAAAGGATCTGTGGGGCCCGAAACTTTTTTATACCGACAATTTCTGGGGAGATGACATGTCGGAATGCTTTCCTCCTTTGAATAAGAAGAAAAAATCCGCTGATCATTTCGATTCTAATTCCTCCTGGAAGGAACTGACCGGCGAAATTTACCCTGTGAGCGATTTCATCAAGATGCACCAGCCTGCACCTCATCCTTCGGCCGGATTATCCGGCGAGAACAGGGTATTCACCTGGATCGAGGATGGGAACCATTATGGGGAAAGGACCTTGAAACTAGCTTACATGACTGCAACAAAGCGCATGTTTAAAGGGAATTACAATGTCACGCTGAACAACAATGCACCGAACAGCTCTGTAACGGATGCTGTCACGGGCGACCAGATTCTCCTTTGCTGGTCACAATCGAGGTACACCAGCAAATCCATCCAGAACATCAGTCCGACCAATATTATGACCCAGTTCCTAAAATCGCAGGATATCTGGTATGGGGTATATGATATTAAAAGCCAGAAAGTGGTTCAGATCTCAATGGTGCCCGATGATACGACATCGCTTTCCTCCGGAAGGACGGATGCCAACCCCAGGATAGTAGCGCTATCCGACACACGAGCCTTGGTCGTCTGGCAGGTTGCCGATCTCGACAATCATAACTCCTCGATCTGGTATGCGACACTGGATAAGAATGGGGGAACCTGGGATGTATCCGCTCCTGCATCCATCACGAATATTCCGGGGGTCAAAACACAATTGTGGGTCGGTGGAACCGGAACTGACAAAGCAATTATTGCCTGGCTTAATTCAACGAGCAGCAATTATCAGGATCAAAAGCTGATGAGCATGGAGTACGATGGGACAAATTGGTCTTCACCTGCTGATATGATGACCTTCGAAGGAAACGAAGTCTGCAATTATTTCACGATGGGTTTCAGGAATGGAATCGGCGGAGCTGTGGTAACTTTATTTGTCCTGGATACCACCGTCAGCTATTACGAAAAAGTAATTTTCATCCCATGGAGTACAGGAAGAAAAAGCGGGGGCTTTGGTAGCAAACGGGATCTCATGACAGAGCCCGTCGCCCATATCCAGTTGCCACGACTGGCGATCAATGATGATGGTCTTGCTACAATCGCTGTTAAGCTTGAAAGAATGGGTCATAAATCGGTATCCGGCAAGATCAGCCAGATCGATTTGCTGACCGCCGACCTAAACAAATCAGACCCGGTATGGTATCATATTCGAGGGAATCCATTCGTATGCGACACCACCAAGCAGGTCTCAGATATTGCTCTTTCTTACATCGATCATGACACCCTGATGATCCTGACAAATGAATACCCGATGCTTGCCACGAATTCCCCTTTTACACCGATAAATGGCATCACATTCGGGAAACCGGCGATGAACCTGGTGTTGCGGTGCTTTGCCATTAAAAATGACAGCCTTGTGGAAGATCTGCCTGAAAACCTCTTTTACACGGATGTTGACGATAACAAAATCCCAGTCACCCAGGGAATGCTCCAGTGCTATCCTAATCCCTGTACCGACTTTACCTATGTCCGGTTTGTGCTAAAAGACGATTCGCAGGTCAAACTTGATCTTTATGATCTCGGAGGAACCCACATTGCGACGCTATCCGACGTTGAACTCAGCTCAGGCAGTTATGATATGAAAATAAATACATACCTCCTAAAATCCGGAACCTATATCTGTACAATGGTAAATGGTCAAAACAGAGGTTCCGTAAAAATCGTCGTGACAAAGTAACATTAAAGACTTATGAAAAAAGCAATCCTCAATACATTCTTTGCATGTCTTGTTATTTCAAGCCTGTTAATCAGCAGGGATGTTGAAGCGGGCAATCATATTTCGAATGACACTACGTGGTCAGGGACGGTTCAGATTTCATCACAGATTTTCATCGATGACAGTGCGACACTTACGATTCTCCCGGGCACTCATGTTATTTTCAACGGAAATATAGGCATCCGGGTGGAAGGAAGACTGCTTGCTGTCGGTACATTAAACGATTCTATCATCTTCACGTCTTCAAATCCGTCTGCAGGTTGGGATGGTATTCTTTTTGACGCCACATCTTCATCCAACGACTCTTCCATGATTTGCTATTGTGTACTCTCTTACGGAATCACTACCGGCTCTTCCTGGCATGGCCTTAACGGCGGTGCTATCTACATGAACTATTTCGACAAGTTGAAACTCGCCAACTGCAGTCTGCGTTATAACAAGTCATCCGGCGGTTTGGGAGGTGCCTTATATTGTTTTGTGTCCAGTCCTCTTATCATAAATAACATCTTTGAGGGCAATTATGGAGGAGATGGAGGCGCCATTTATATGCATTCATGTCTGCCAGTAATTTCTGATAACCTTTTTATTGACAATTCCGCGGGATACAACGGAGGAGCGCTTTGTTTCGTTTATACCGGCTCCCAGGTGATTAATTGTACATTTTCCGGGAATTCTGCAGTATATGAAGGCGGTGCGGTGGATATAGAAAATGACAGTGGCAATGATTTCTTCAACTGTATCCTTTATGGCGACACCTGCTCCTCGGGAATGGAAATAGCAATCACAGACAATGCTTACGGAGCTGATTTGTATTATTGCGTTCTTGATGGCGGTCTTTCCGGAATCGGTGGACTTGGCGGACCTTCCATGGTCCATAATTATGTAAATTGTCTGAATACAAATCCATTATTCACAGGCACCGGTAAGTTCCCTTACAGTTTGCAATCATCCTCTCCCTGCGTGAATACCGGGAAACCGGATATGACGGGGTTCCCCATCCCATCGCTGGACATGGCCGGTAATCCCAGGATCTGTCCTTTCTGCTGGGTACGAATTGATATAGGTGCTTTTGAGTACCAGGAAATATCAAGCATTTCGGTTTCAGGAACAGTCTCGGTAAACACATACTGGTGTGCAGATACGGTGAAGATAACCGGAAATATTATTGTCAACAATGGTGCAACCCTTACCATCGGGAAAGGAATCCTTGTTTCCATTATGGGTCCATACGGGATCAGGGTTAACGGAACTCTGCTCGCTGAAGCTGACACTAATCATCTAATCCGGTTCAAACCCCATTCGTCCGGACAAAAATGGAGCGGACTGACATTTGACCATGTCAATGTGTCTAATGATACTTCCCGCCTTGCATTTTGCACTTTTCAATACGCAAGTGCGTCTTACCGGGCATCGGAAGGGTATAACGGAGGTGCAATCTATATTAACAACTTCAGCAAGTTAAAGATTTCAAATTGTCAGTTCTCTGATAATTATGCGAATTCCCAGGGAGGGGCAATTTACCTGGATTCGGTCAACATGCAGATTACCGGCTGCACATTCAGTAATGATACAAGCCAATCCGGTGGAGCAATTTCGGCACATAATTCAACATTGGTCCTGAATGGTGATCAGTTTAATTATAATTACGCTTATGGAGGTGACTGCACTACTTTCGATGCATCAGACGGGGGCGCTGTTAGCCTGGATACATGCACGGTCATCGTGGAAAATTGCACTTTTCAGCATAATAAAACAGGATGTACTGGCGGAGGCTTATATGCGTTCGCTTCTTCCCTGACTCTTACACAGGGCAACTTCAGTAATAATGAAGCCGATGACTGTACCTCTAACGGAGGAGGAGGAGGAATGTATTGCGGGAATACAATCCTCAATGCAACGGGCAGTACATTCTCTCAAAATTATGCCAACTGGGGAGCTGGCGTTCTTTTGTCAGGAGTGAGCGGTACAGTGATGCAAAACACGATCACAGGCAATATGGCGGGGTTAGCATCATGCGGGTACGGTGTAGGGGGAGGGATCACGTTTAAAAACAGCTCTGGTGTTGTATTCAGCTTAAACCAGGTGACAAATAATTCGTCTCCTTTACGCGGAGGAATCGACCTGAACTATTCCAATCCGCAGATCATCCAGAACCTGGTCACCGATAATTATGCAGGATCTGCAGGGGGTGGGATCACTTTTGATCATTCTTCACCGCAGATGCTCAACAACACGATCAGCAACAATATCGGGGGGATTTATGCCGCCGGGCTCTGGTTCATTTCTTCGTCGTCACCGGATATCCGGAACAACATCGTCTATGGCAATTATTTAGGCACATCTGCTGAAGATCAGGTGTACCTTACTGATAATACATCCAATCCGAATTTTTATTATTGCGATATAACCGGAGGGGTCAGCGGTTTCAGCGGGAATAATTCCCATTACACGGGCACGTACGAAAACAATATCGACGGCGATCCTTCATTTTCAGGCTCGGCCAATGAGCCTTACCAGATCCTTCCCGGATCTCCCTGCTTTAATTCCGGGGATCCCACAACCACGACCGGCAATACCGGAACCACCGATCTCGCCGGCAATCCGCGCATCATGAACGGCAGGATAGATATCGGGGGATACGAAACTTCCAGAGGACAGGATACATATGGAGGAAATGCACTCAATATTACCTCTGCAGCGGATTCCGTTATCCTGGATAATCCAGACAATTTTTTATTCGGGAATACATTTACAGTGGAATTCTGGATGAAGCCGGATTCCATGAGCTCCGATTTCAACTCGATAGTCAAAAAGGGATCAGAATGGGAAGTGAATTTCTTTTATGACGAGTACGCTTCACTGCTGAGCTTCGGAATTAATAATATGTCGGTTATGGGGTTTTTCGAGATCCCCGGATCGCTCCTGCTTAACCACTGGACTCATGTTGCAGCAGTGTTCAATAATGCAGCCGCGAATCCGTACCTGACGATTTACCTGAATGGTGAGGAGGGTTCACCAGACGTACCTGTACCCATCCAGCACGGATCATCTCCTGTCGTCATCGGCAACGGATACCTTGGACAGATCGAAGAGCTCAGGATCTGGCAGACGGCACGGACACCGGACGAGATCCGTGCCGATATGCACCTGATGATCCCACCGGCCACTTCAGGCCTGATCACCTATCACCAGTTTGACAACTATTATTCAGGAAACCGGATCGCCGACATTTCCGGCGGGAACAATGGCACCCTGATAAACATGACCGTGCCAAACTGTTTTGTTCCCTCCACGGTTCCGGCGGCCGGCGGCACAAGCAACCAGCAAGTGTTCCAGACAGCAGGAAATGTTTCATTTCCGGGAACTGATTTCTCGATGAATGTCCTGACAGTTTCCATGCCCGATACTATTGTAGTCTCCCGCCTCGATACACTGCCAAATACCGGTCCGCCAGGTTCAAACACAGTCTATTCCCGTTACTGGATACTCGATAATTACGGGGGAGCCACCCAGACGGCCAATATGTTGTTCCAGGTGAAACAATCCCTTGTACCTGCTGATTCGATTCATCCGGACCGGAACCGGCTATATCTGCGAGGAAGCAATTCCGATTCGAGCTGGACATTCGTCGAAAACGCAACCTCCGCCAGTGTAGCCCTCAATAGCGTCGTTTTTAATAATGTAAGCCAGACAGGACAGTTCCTGGTGCCCCGAAAGCTGACGCCCGACCGCTATCCAGGAAATGCTTTGTCTTTCAACGGGACGAACCAGTATGTCAAGGTTGATCCTCTCTATTATTCTTCGCCATCTTCCATCACCGTGGAATTTTGGATGTACCCCACAACTGCCGGTTCAAATCCGTCCGCAGTCATATATCACGGTGACAACGGGGAATTCATGATTACTATTACTCAAAGCGCCATTATTTTCGGAGTAAAGCTCAGCAATCAAACCTGGTACAATGTTACCGGTCCGGCACCAGTTCTTAATCACTGGCAGCATGTTTGCGGGGTATGGGACAGCAGCTCAGGGATGAACCTCTATATAAACGGCGTCCTATGCCAGTCCCTTACGACTCCTGCCTTGCTCTTGTATGACCCGGGAAATGGTTATTTGCCTTCTTTTGGTTGTTATAACAGGATGTCCCAGTTCTTTTCAGGCAGGCTGGATGAAATAAGAATCTGGAATGTAGCACGGACAACCCAGCAAATACAGGAAAACATGCACCTCACAATTGGCGGCGATGCCCCTGGATTGATCGGGTACTGGCAGCTCAATGAAGGGTCCGGGAATTTTGCACAGGATCATGGGGGAGGTCATATGGGAACTCTGGTAAACATGAACAATAACAACTGGATAACCTCCACAATACCGGCCGGCGGAGGTACAAGCTTTACCAGAAGTGTATCATCCACCGGGCAAGTGAGTTTCACGGGAACAGGATTGACGATGAATTTTACCCAGAAAACCGGCACAGATCAGATCGTTGTCTCATGCATCGACACTTCCTCAAATTCAAATCCGCCCTGCCAGGCCTCATTGATGAATGACCAGTACTGGATTGTCCACCAGTATGGTACCGGAACATTTTCAACCGGTATGACCTTTACTGTGAGAGCAAATCTGACCCCTGCCGATTCAGCCAACCCATCCGGAATCCTCCTTTATGACCGCAATTGTACTTCAGATTCTTTATGGATCTTCCGGTTGCGTGCAGATTCTGTAAATGCTGATCTTGACCAGGTAACATTCCAGGGTATCACTTCATTCGGGCAATTCATTACAGGCAGGAACAGGACTATCTATGTGAAAAGCAATGCAACAGGAAACAATTCCGGAACAAGTTGGGGCAATGCTTTTACTTCACTTCAGAGTGCACTGGATTCAGTGACTCCGGGTAACCGGATTTGGGTGGCTGCCGGGAATTACAAGCCAAGCTCAACCTATGATATCCCCCTGGCCACCAGCAGGCACAAGCATTTCAGGATGAAGGAGGATGTAGAGATCTTCGGTGGATTTGCCGGCGATGAGCCGGATACTTTCGCTCTCTCGGCAAGGAACCTGGCAGCCAATGCTACCATCCTCAGCGGCGACCTGAATAACAACGGAAGAGATGAATCCGACTGCTATCATGTTTTCTATCATCCTTCAGGGCTAGGATTGACTGGTACGGCGCTACTCGATGGATTCACCATCCAGGGCAGCAACGGAGATGGCGCAACCCCTTTTGACATTGGCGGTGGCATGCTGAACATTTCCAATTCCCCGACCGTGCGTAATTGCATTTTCAATAACAATTACGCTTTAAACGGCGGAGGAATGGGCAACCAGACCGCTTCCCCCACCCTCACCAATTGCCTGTTCGTGGATAATGCTTCGACGCCGGGAGGCGGTGGAATGTACAACACAGCACAGAGTTCCCCGGTTATAATCAACTGTACATTTGCAAACAATACTGCGATTACCGGTGGCGGAATCGAGAATTCAGGCAACTGCAACCCCATCTTTGATAATTGCATCTTCTGGGGAAATGTAGCCACTGCTTCCAGCCACCCGGGAAACCAGTTTTACATTGACCAGGGGACAACAACCCTGAATTATTCGTGCTATGCGAATGACACAACGGATGTTTACCTTACGGGAGGTGGTATTTTTATAGCCACTAATCAGGACATAACTACCGATCCTCTTTTTGTCGATACAACCGGTGGAGATTACCGTCTCTATGGCACATCTTACTGCGTGAATGCAGGAAATAACCTCTACAATTCCTACCCATCAGATATTCGGGGTAAACCAAGGATCCAGAATACAACCATCGACATGGGTCCATATGAATGGACTGCCGGAACAGATCCGCTGGCGCCCCTCTTTATCTGGACCGGAGCATTATCGAGCGATTGGAACACGCCGGGGAACTGGAACCAAAACCGTGTTCCCGGGCCCCAGGATGATGTTTATATCCCTTCGGTGACCAATAATCCCATGATCGATAATAATCCGGGCACACCGGCACGATGCAACAATCTGTCAGTCGCCTCCAATGCAATTTTGACCGTCTCCCAGGGGAAAATGATAATTGTTAACGGTACATTGACGATTAATCCATAGAAGAAAAAGTCATGGAGTATAATCTACAGAATGTCAATGACACGGTACTCAGTTGACACAGGGACGCCTTTGAAGTTTTCAAGAAATTTTCCGGAAATCTCTGCCAGACATCCTGAATTTTCAGGCAATTTCAACATCGCAAGGTCATCAAGAACCTTTGCATAAAAGCGTTCACTGACAACAATCCTGCTTTCAATGCTTTTGGTCATCAGGCGTGCCGTCAGATCGATGTCACTCCCATAATAATCATTGGCCCCTTCGAAAAAAGTTATATTATACACTTCCGTGCAATAATGGATTGAAACTTTGCAGTTAAGAAACATATCCGGATTTGGATGATGAAGGATGTTATAGAGAGAGGCATAGATATCTTCCAGTAATGCAAAGTAATTGTTATTGGCAGGCCGGATGACCAATTCCCTGTCAGGGATAAAAAGCATCACTTCATCACCAATTCCTTTCACCACATATTTTTCAAAATGATTTGAATAGACCAGGTTGTTGAAGGTATTGTTAAGCTTCCTTCCCCAGTCCTCCAGTCCTCCTGTATATTTAAGGTCGGTGGATCGGTTGATGTCCATAAAAAAGCAGGTTCCCGGACATTTGGGTATTTCTGCCAGTGTATGAATGAGATCTATGGAATCAGGGTCATTGAAATGAATGTAACGCGCCACCATCTGTGAAAAGTAAAGTTAATAGGTTCCTGAATTCATAACTCTTTAATATTAATGAAACATACTGTAATATACCAGGGTGATGCCGATCAGACTAAACATGATATTCAGAAAAACCACTTCGGATGCTGTTTCCGAATCACAATTATAGTGAGTAGCAAATACTGAACATAAAACCGCAGATGGCATGGAACTGATAAGTATCAAAACCTGCTTGTCCAGTCCCCCTACTTGCATAAGATCCGCACCAAGACTCGTGAAAAAAGGCTGGATGCCCATCTGAACAATAACTGAAACAATGAATAGCGGCAATAACCGTCGGATGGACTTGAATTTTAACTGCAATCCAAGTATCAGGCATGCCATCACCCATAATGTACCTTCGATCATTCGCAGTGCTTCCCAGAAAGGTTGAAGGAATGTCAGTTTAACGATCATCTGAAACTGTGAAACAATAATACCGGCTACTACAGCAATGAATATAGGAGATTTTAAATAGTTCACAATACTTTTAATCATTGAATTAAACCCAGAAGCTCCTGATCCGTAATAAGATGCAACAATCGGACATAATGTAAAAATGGGAACTCCGATACCAAGTTGGCTGATCACAATTGCATTGCTCATAACATCCAGGTTGTTTGGAAAAGCAAATTTGATTAAAGGATACCCGATCAGTGCTGAGGAACCGAAAGTAGAAGTAATGATCAACATACCTAAAGTCTCATTTTTTAACTTCATAATTCGTCCTGTTATCCAGCTAATTACCATGCTTATAATGCCTGTAGTGAACATTATAAGTACCAATATCAATTGGTGTTCGTTAACCGGATTCAGTGCAAGTTGAAAAAAAATAACAGCCGGCAGGATTGCCGTCATCATTAAGTTTGAATAGGATTTCAGGTCATCAGAAGAAACAATATTTTTCTTTTTTAAAATATGAACCAGTAAAATTATAATTGCAAAAGCAAAAATGGTTTCGGTAACGTGTATCGTGGTATAAATCATCTTCTTCTCAACAGATTATAAAGCATTTTTTATTTTATCAGTGAAACAAACTATAATAAACCACCGGAATCCCTATGAGACTGACCATGATATTAAGAAAAACCAATTCGGATGCTGTTTCTGAATCACATTTATATTGGGTTGCAAATACAGTTCCTAATACGGCAGAAGGCATAGCACTGATCAGGACCAGGATCTGTCTATCCAGTGCCCCGACATGCATAATGTCAGCGCCAAGATTTGCCAGGAATGGTTGTACACCCATTTGAATAATAGCTGAAACAATAAACAATGGCAGTATTCTCTTAAAGGACCTGAATTTTAACTGAAGTCCCAGAATAAGGCATGCAAGAACAGTCAACGTACCATTGATCATCCGTAGCGCAGCCCAAAAAGGGTCCAGGAAAGGGTTCTGTACGATCATTTGAAATTGGGAAAGTATAATACCGGCAATAATAGAAATAAAAATTGGTGACTTCAGATATTTTAAGATTGTCGTAAGGATTGCATTAAATCCAGAGCTTCCCGAACCGTAATAAGAAGCAACAATGGGACATAATGTGAAAATAGGCACACCGAC
>CAZUYY010000024.1:0-13160 GCA_964624935.1 uncultured Prolixibacteraceae bacterium | reverse complement strand
AATATTTGTATCAAATAAAAAGTTCATTAACGAAGTTCGTTGATTTTATGCTGTAACTCCACTGAAGTAAATTGATCTTTCAATTCACTTAATCCGTTTTCCCACGAAAAAGAGAAATCATGCCTGGCTTTTTTTGATTTATAATTTCGTTTTGATTTCGTCATTAAGAATTCAGCATATTCAATCAATTGACGTTGAACATTTTTCGGCAAATTTTGAAAATCTTCGATAAATGATGATAATTCCATGTAAAACCTATTTTATAAAACAAAGATAAGACTAATTTTTTCTGAATTCCAGCATTCTGCCTTCCTGCATTTCTGCATTCTCATTAGTCCGCCCTGCAAATCAGGTTCCGATCTCCATAGGCATCATCGATCCTGGTAACTGTCGGCCAGTATTTGTCGTCTGCTGACCAGGGCATGGGATAAGCAGCTTTTTGCCTGGAATAAGGTAAATTCCATTCATCTGCTGATACCATCTGAGCCGTATGGGGCGCTTTCATGATGACATTGATCGACTTATCGGCCATTCCTTCAACTATCTCATCAATTTCTTTGCGTATTGCAACCATGGCCTCCACCAGTCTGTTCAACTCATAGTAAGGTTCACTTTCCGTGGGTTCAACCATTAGTGTTCCATGAACAGGGAATGCCACCGTTGGGGCATGGAATCCATAGTCCATCAGCCGTTTGGCAATATCGATGGCGCCGATACCGGATATTTTTGTAATAGCATTGCAATCGACGATCATTTCATGGGCACAACGTCCGTTCTTGCCTGAATAGAGTATGGGATAATAGGGTTCCAGGCATGATTTCAGGTAATTGGCATTGAGAATGGCATATTTTGTTGCTTCTGTCAAACCATTACCTCCCATCATCTTGATATACCCATAAGAAATCGGAAGGATAAGCGCACTGCCGTAAGGTGCGGAAGCAACAGCCGTAATCCCTTCATCGCCGCCAGTTTTAACAAATACATGTTTTGGCAGAAAAGGAACAAGATGTTTTGCAGCGCCGATAGGACCTTCGCCCGGCCCCCCACCGCCATGAGGAATGGCAAAAGTCTTATGCAGATTCAGATGACAAATATCTGCTCCAATGATCCCGGGATTGGTCAATCCAACCTGGGCATTCATGTTGGCGCCGTCCATGTAAACCTGTCCACCGTTTTCATGAATGACCTGGATGACTTCAAGTATCTCTTCCTCAAATACCCCATGGGTGGAAGGATAGGTCACCATTAATGCGGCCAGGTTGTCTTTATATTGGATTGCTTTTGCTTTCAGGTCAGGAAGGTCAATATTGCCTTTAACATCGCAATCCACAACAACCACCTGCATCCCTGCCATCACTGCGCTTGCAGGATTGGTGCCATGCGCGGAACAAGGAATCAGGCATATATTCCGGTGCCCTTCCTTGCGGCTCAGATGATATTGACGGATAACCATCAATCCTGCATATTCTCCTGCAGCGCCTGAATTGGGCATAAAGGAGATCCCTTCAAATCCTGTAATGGTACAAAGGTCCTTTGCCAGTTCATGGATAAGGTACTGGTACCCTTCTGCCTGGTTTTTCGGGACAAAAGGATGAATGGCGCCAAATTCCGGCCAGCTAAGAGAAAACAACTCCGCAGAGGCATTCAGCTTCATGGTGCAAGATCCCAACGGGATCATCGACCGGTTCAGTGAAAGGTCTTTGATCTCGAGTTTCTTCATGTAACGCATCATTTCCGTTTCCGAGTGATAGGAATTGAACACTTTATGGGTCAAATAAGAAGAAGTCCGGCTCAGATTCTCCGGGATAGTGGTAATCTTCTCACATTCCTTTGGATCACAGACAAATGCAGTGAAAGGTTTGATGTTCGCCTGGGCGAAAATGGAAAGGATAAGATTGATGTCCTCGAGTGTGGTGGTTTCGTCCACACTGATCCCAACTGTCTTCGCATCGATATAGCGGAAATTCATTTTATTTTTCAGTGCAGCCTGTTTGATGGTCTTGATGGATGTTCCTTCAGGGATGCGGATTGCCAGGGTATCGAAGAAATAATTATTTAACTGGCGATACCCGTATTTCTGTAATTCCTGTGAAAGAACGCCCGCGAGGATGTTAATGTGACGGGCAATCTGGCGGATCCCTTTCGGTCCATGCCAGGCGGCATAGAAGCCAGCCATTACTGAAAGCAGAACCTGGGCTGTACAGATATTGGAAGTAGCCCTTTCTCGTTTAATGTGCTGTTCACGGGTTTGAAGAGCCATTCTTAATGCCCGGTTGCCGTTTGCATCCACTGAAATGCCTATGATCCTGCCGGGGATATGCCGTTTGTAATCCTCTTTTATGGCAAAGTAAGCCGCATGAGGACCGCCATAACCCATAGGAACGCCGAAACGCTGGGTCGATCCGAAAACAACATCAGCGCCCCATTCGCCGGGAGGCGTCAACAGCGCAAGACTGAGTATATCTGCTGCAACAGCAACTCCTGCTCCGGCAGCATGTGCTTTTTCTGTGAACTCACGATAATCGACAACAGCGCCAAACTGGTTAGGATACTGAACAACAGCTCCAAAAAATTTATCGGTAAAAACAATTTCATCGTATTTGCCGAAAACCAATTCGATACACCTTGGAACCGCCCTGGTCTTTAAAACATCGATACTCTGGGGTAAAAGATCCATCGACACAAAAAACTTGTTAGTTTCCCGCTTAACGGCTTCTCTCGACCGTGCATTCAGGAGCATGATCATGGCCTCGGCAGCGGCAGTTCCTTCATCGAGCAAGGAAGCGTTGGCAATAGGCATGCCGGTCATATCCGAAACCATGGTTTGAAAATTCAGCAAGGCTTCCAGCCTTCCCTGTGAAATCTCAGCCTGGTAAGGAGTATAAGCAGTGTACCATCCCGGGTTTTCAAGGATGTTTCGTAAAATGACCCCTGGTGTTATCGTATTATAATAACCAAGCCCGATCAGGGTCTTATAGATCTTGTTTTTGGATCCGATTATTTTAAGGTGGTTCAGGTATTGATACTCGTTCATCCCATCAGGCAAATCCAATGGCGCCTTCATCCGGATACTGGCAGGAACTGTTTCATCAATGAGCTGGTCCAGTGAACCGGCACCGATTTTTTTTAGCATTTCAGGGACCTGATCTCCAAACGGTCCGTTATGTCTTCTGGCGAAGTTGTTAGTTATCATAGAGTATAAATTTTTTATATGTGTTCCTGCAAAAGTACCAAAAGTTTATCTGTTACAAAATAAAAGAGGCTGTCCTTTTGTGACATCCTCTTTTTTAAAAAATATTCTGGAATTTTTAAGCTACCTTCCGGATTCTCATTTTAAAGAATGAACGGTAAACGAAATACAATGCGATTGCAAAAAAGATAGCGCCGATATAAGGGGCCAAAGGATAAAAGTTTTCGGAAATAGCTATTTCCATGGCCAGCAAACCGAATAAAGTCGTGAATTTTATAATTGGGTTCATGGCAACCGATGATGTGTCTTTAAAAGGATCACCCACGGTATCGCCGATTACGGTTGCATCGTGAAGGGGAGTTCCCTTTTCTTTCATATCGACTTCCACAACTTTCTTTGCATTGTCCCATGCGCCACCGGCATTAGCCATAAAAATAGCCTGGAACAATCCGAAAAAGGCGATCGAGATGAGATAACTTACAAAGAATGACGCTGCTGGATAACGGAATGGATTATGAATAGCAAAATTGGTATCCTGATAACCTGATAAGAATGCAATAGCAAGGGCAAAAGAAAAGATGGCAATGAAAATGTTGAACATACCGGTTTGGGCATACTGAGTGCAAATCTTGACGACCTCCTTGGAGGCACTAACCGAGGCCTTTTTTTCGGCATTTTCATCCAGATGGATGTTTTTCTTAATATATTCCACCGCACGGTAAGCGCCTGTAGTAACAGCCTGTATGGATGCGCCGGTAAACCAGTAGATCACTGCCCCTCCCATCAGAAAACCCAGGATCGTATAAGGATTCAGAATATTCAGGATATTCTCAGGATCGATTCCGAATTTATTTTTGATGACAAGAATCAGTGAAAAGATCATGGTAGTGGCACCTACAACGGCCGTCCCTATTAAGACGGGTTTAGCCGTTGCCTTAAAAGTGTTTCCTGCTCCATCGTTAGCTTCCAGGTAATGTTTTGCTTTCTCAAAATCAGGTTTAAACCCAAAATCCCTTTGAATATCGCTGGTTGCCTGTGGAATGTTTTCTTCGATCAGTGAAAGTTCATAAACCGATTGTGCATTGTCGGTCACAGGACCATAACTATCGACAGCAATAGTCACAGGACCCATACCAAGGAACCCGAACGCAACAAGGCCAAATGCAAAGATTGAGGGGTAGATCATGAAAGCATCAAGCCCGTGTTTACTGGCAATATAAGCAACGAACATGAGAAAAAGGAAAACCATTCCCTGCCAGAAAGCGCTGAAGTTTCCGGCAACGAGGCCCGAAAGGATGTTCAGGGATGCGCCTCCTTCTTTGGAAGCGGTTACTACTTCATTCACATGTTTTGATTTCGGACTGGTAAAGATCTTGGTGAATTCAGGGATCAGCGCTGCACCCAGTGTTCCACAACTAATGATGATGGAAAGTGTAAGCCAAAGGTTACCGTTGCCCAGATCGCCTATCATAAAATAACTTGCAACAAAAGTGACAATGATGGATAAGATCGATGTAATCCAAACCAGGTTAGTAAGCGGACGTTCAAAATCAAGATCGTCTTTTTTACCGTATAGTGTCTCGCTGAGAAGTTTATTGATATAGAATGCTGTGATCGAAGTGATCACCATCAGGATACGCATGACGAAGATCCAGGTGAGAAGTCGCATCTGGTTATCAACACTGGAAACGGCTAACACAATAAAAGAGATCAATGCAACACCGGTTACGCCATAAGTCTCAAACCCGTCAGCAGTCGGTCCTACACTGTCGCCTGCATTATCTCCGGTACAATCGGCAATAACACCGGGATTTCTCGGATCATCTTCCTTGATCTTGAAAACAACTTTCATAAGGTCAGAACCTATATCGGCGATCTTTGTGAAAATACCGCCGGCAATACGTAATGCTGAAGCACCAAGGGATTCACCAATTGCGAATCCGATAAAACTGGCTCCTGCCAATTCCCTGGGTACGAACAACAGGATGATCAGCATCATGATCAGTTCCACGCATACCAGCATGACCCCGATACTCATCCCGGAATCGAGGGGAATGTTCAATAATTTAATTGGTTTTCTTTCCAAAGAGGCAAAGGCCATACGGCTGTTGGCCAGGGTATTCATCCGGATCCCAAACCAGGCTACACCATAAGATCCGAGGATACCGATGACTGTCCAGCTAAGGATCAGCAATACGCCTCCAAAAGAATTATGCTGTAAACCACCGAAGTAAAAAGCAATACAAAGTCCAATAAAAAGGAATAAAATAATAAGGAATTTTCCCTGTTGGATCAGGTATGTCTTACAGGTTTCAAAGATGACTTTGGCAACATCGAGCATCGACTTGTGAGCGCCAAGTTTCCTGACTTTCTGGTATTGGTAAAGTCCAAAAAGCATTCCGAGGATACAAATCAGGAACCCGAATAACAACAGGTGATTCTGATTATCCGACAAATTTGGGATTTTCAGATCCGCTTCACTTGCAAACATAAAAGCCGGCATCATCACTGAGGCCAGTAAAAGGATAATTTTCTTCATATGAATGTATTTAAATTTATTTCTATCTGGATAGACGGCAAAAATATCAACTATTTTTCAATTGACCAGTTTTTTTAGAAAGGATTTGTCATTTTGAGAAAATTCACGTAGGTTTGTACTAAGGAAACGGGAGACAAAAAATGGAAAAAATCCGGCTTGAGATTATCGGAATGTCTTACAGTCAGTCACAGAGCGGCGCTTATGCACTAATCCTGGGGGAGAAAGATGGAAAACGGCGGCTGCCGATCATCATCGGGGGATTTGAAGCACAGTCCATCGCCATTGAACTGGAAAAGATCAAAACCCCACGACCTCTCACACATGATCTTTTCAAGACATTTGCAGAATCTTTTGATATCCGTATTCTTGAAGTCATCATAAACAAGTTTAGCGAAGGGGTCTTTTATGCCGTATTGATCTGTTCGGATGGCAAGACCGAGATGGAGATTGATTCCCGTACATCCGATGCCATCGCATTGGCCCTTCGTTTCGGTTGTCCTGTTTATACCTATGAAAGCATTATGGTGGCAGCAGGTATCCTGATGGAAGAGGACACTGAAAGTTCAAAACAGGATAATCCTGCAGAAGATGAGAATCTGGTTGAAGAGACATCATTCTCCGAATATTCCCTCGACCAACTGACTCAGATGCTTCAATCGGCCGTTGAGAATGAAGAATATGAAAAAGCATCACGGATCCGGGATGAGATCAAGAAACGGAAATAATTTCTCTTAGAGCACCTGCGTTGAGATAAAAAGATCCTGATGGGAATAAAGAAACGTCTTATCCTTCTTAATTTTTTACAGTTCTTCGTCTGGGGTTCCTGGTTGCTTACAATAGGCGCGTATTGGTTTCAGACAAAACACTGGTCGGGTACAAGCTTCGGGGCGATATATTCTACCATTGGGCTTGCATCCCTCTACATGCCTGCAATTGCGGGCATTATCGCCGACCGCTGGATCAACGCTGAAAGGCTCTATGGTTTCTTTCACCTGGCCGGCGCCGTTATCCTGTTCTTTATTCCACTGATCAATGATCCGCATGTCATGTTCTGGGTTATTTTTCTTTATATGATCTTTTATATGCCAACAATTGCGCTTGCCATTACAATTTCATATTCAACATTGAAAAGCAGAGGGTTGGACATCATAACAGAATATCCTCCCATCCGGGTATGGGGTACCATCGGATTTATTGCTGCACTCTGGGTCGTCAGCATGACCAAAATTGAAACCTCAGCCGTTCAGTTTTATGTGGCTTCGGCAGGGTCATTGCTCCTGGGGTTGTATTCCTTTACACTGCCTGCATGCCCATTTTTTGGGAAAGGGGTGAAGAAATCATTTGCAGAGGCACTGGGTCTTAATGCTTTTGCACTTTTTAAAAATAGAAGGCTTGCGATATTCTTCATTTTTACAATGTTGCTTGGTTTAGCATTGCAGCTTTCAAATGCTTATGGTGACACATTCCTCCATGATTTTAAAGCCATACCAGCCTTTAAAGACCTGGTTGCTGTAAAGTACCCTGCCATAATCATGTCGATCTCACAGATCTCGGAAACCCTCTTTATTCTTACTATCCCTTTCTTTCTAAGGAGGTTTGGCATAAAAAAAATTATCTTAATAAGCATGTCCGCATGGGTATTGAGGTTTGGACTATTTGCTTTTGGAAATCCTGACAACTTTCTTTGGATGATCATTTTATCCTGTATTATATACGGGATGGCCTTTGATTTCTTTAATATTTCAGGTTCCTTATTCATAGAAACACAAAGTGATCCCGGCATCAGGGCAAGCGCCCAGGGATTATTCATGATGATGTCGAATGGCATAGGAGCATTCCTGGGAACCTGCTTAAGTGGCATCATGATCGATAAGTATTTTACAATCCGGCCCGATCATTTCAACTGGCATGGCATTTGGCTTACCTTTGCAGCCTATGCATTGATTGTAGCTATATTGTTTGCAGTATTTTTTCGATATAAGCACGATCCCAAAAAAACAGAAATCAGGAATTATTAACTTTACTTAATCAAATTATGATGATCCTTCTGAAAATGTATCTTTAAAATTATCAATTATTCATTGTCAATTAATAAAAATGAAACAATATCTCGACCTTCTTGATCATGTTCTGAATAAAGGATACCTGAAATCCGACCGTACAGGGACAGGTACGATCAGTGTGTTTGGTTACCAGATGAGGTTTGATCTGCAGGAAGGATTCCCTTTATTGACGACAAAAAAACTACACCTCAGATCAATCATTCATGAATTATTATGGTTCCTGAAAGGAAGCACCAATGTGCAGTATCTTCGTGAAAACGGGGTCACGATCTGGGATGAATGGGCAAAACCGGATGGTGAACTTGGGCCGGTCTATGGCTATCAATGGCGTTCCTGGTCCAGACCCAACGGAACCCATGTTGACCAGATCGCCAATGTAGTAGAATCCATTAAAAATAACCCGGATTCAAGAAGACACATTGTCAGTGCATGGAATGTCGGAGAACTCGATAAAATGGCATTGCCGCCCTGTCATCTTTTATTCCAGTTCTATGTGGCAGGCGGACGATTATCCTGCCAGATGTACCAGCGTAGCTGCGATATTTTCCTGGGGGTTCCATTCAACATCGCTTCCTATGCTTTATTGACAATAATGATTGCACAGGTTACCGGTTTACAGGCCGGCGAGTTTGTCCATACCCTCGGCGATGCCCATATCTATCTGAATCATCTCGACCAGGTAAAACTTCAGTTGACCCGAACACCATTTAAACTTCCGAAAATGATCATTAACCCTGAGATCCATGATATTTTTAGTTTTTCATTCCAGGATTTCAGTCTACAGGATTATCAAGCTCATCCCCATATAAAAGGTCAGATATCCGTTTAAAAAAAGGACCCATGATATCAATCATCGTTGCCATTGCAGAAAATTATGCTATAGGTAAGAATAATGACCTCCTTTGGCATATTCCGGAAGACATGAAACGCTTTAAACGGATCACCTCAGGACATAAGGTCATCATGGGCAAGAACACCTATCTTTCATTGCCTTTCAGGCCCCTGCGCGACCGTGAAAATATTGTGATCACTGATAATCCCGATGAAACTTTTGATGGTTGTACAGCGGTATATTCAATAAACGAAGCACTTGAAAAATGCAATGGAAGTAATGAATCTTTTATTATAGGAGGCGCTTCCGTTTATAAACAATTTCTGCCATTTACGAACCGGCTTTACCTTACGTGGGTTCATAAGTATTTCGAAGGTGATGTGTTTTTTCCCGCCATCAATTTTGCGGAATGGCAGGTACTGTCGAAAGAAGATTTTCCTGTTGACGACCAGTTGGGCTTTTCCTATTCATATGTCATTTATGATCGCAGAAGTATCTGAAATTGTAATTTTAAGATCAGGTTATACACATGAAGCGGACATCAATATATTTTATGAGCATTATTCTTTTCTGTCTGTTTTTTTCATGCGGGAAGAATAATTCATACGACCTGAAACCAAACGTGAATGTCGCTAATGAGGTAATACTCTCGCTCAGTTCCGTTACAACTATTTTTAACCTCCTGATAAAAGCACGTTTGGATCCCACACTTGCATTAAACGGTTATACACATATCGATGGTGCAAACATAATTTATGATTCGATGAGACGGGAGTATGATTTCGGGTTTGGAACAACAATTTCTCCGGATAGCGTTCAAAGAACAGGAACGGTCAGGGTGGTTGTGACCGGCAACCTTCTTCAAAAAGGATCTTATGCAAAGGTTTCTTTCCAAAACTATTATGAAGATTCCGGAAAGGTCGATGGAAATGACAGTATTGCAAATGAAGGCGTTAATACCTTTAGCCAGATGGTTTTCGCTGTTTATGGCTTTCATGATACCATTAACAAGAAATATGGCGGAGGAATTATTACCTTTAACTTAACCGCCATTTACAAAACTACGGCTTCCTCTCTTGTTCCCGGTGCAGATATTCTTTTTCTTTTACAGGGCAGCATTTCAGGGCTTTCTTCGAAGGGTTACGTTTTTTCAGCTTCTGTCCAAGACACATTGCTGGATGCATTCAGTTGTCCATGGATCAAAGGAGGGATCATGGATGTTCATCTCCCGGCTGCGGAAGTGACTGACGGATACATTGATTTCGTCACTTCGGATGGGTGTTCAGATGTAATCTGGTATTATTTTGAAGGATGTGCATTCAAGGTGAGAAAGAATAAATTCTACCTGAAAAACTAATAGTGCTCAGGTTTTCCTTTTTTCCTTTTTTGCTGCAGGGAATAATACATTATTCAATATCAGGCGGTATCCCGGGGAATTGGGATGCAGGCTCAGGTCGGTAGGCGGATTTCCTACAAGGTGCTGGTAATCTTCCGGATCGTGGCCTCCCAGAAAAGTAAAGGTGCCGTTTCCATAATCGCCATGGATGTACCTGGCTTCGCCGTATCCTTTATTTTCACCAAGGATCAGTACTGATGACTTGATGGTTTTTTCATTGAAAGCAGTTGTCTGCCCCATAAATCCATGGATCACGGTTTCATGATCCTGGCAAAGCATCGTTGGAACGGGATCCCATTTTGCAGAGAAGTCGAAGAGAGTAAAAAAATCATTCGTCTGGTTAATACTTCTTGGTCTGGTATAGGTCACATCAATGTTCGATTTATCATAAATATTGGGATTCATATTGAGCTTGAAATTTTCAAATGCGAAGCATTTACTGAAATCCAGCTTTGCCTGTGCATTCGGATCAGGTGGATCTCCGTCGAACATCACATCGCAAATATCAACTCCTTCCGCTGCAAGTGCAATATCAAAACTATCAGGAGCCGAACACATGGCAAACATGTATCCTCCTCCGGCTACAAAATCTCGTATCTTTAAGGCTACCGCGAGTTTCAATTGGGAAACTTTTTGAAATCCCAGCTTGTGTGCGATATCCTCATTTGTTCTTACATCTTCCTGATACCAGGGATAATTACGGTAAGCTGCCCAGAACTTACCGTACTGACCAGTAAAATCTTCATGATGAAGATGCAACCAATTGTATAAAGGCAGGACTCCTGCCATGATCTCCTCATCATAAACCACGTCATAAGGGATCTCTGCATAAGTTAAAACAAGAGTCACTGCATCATCCCAGGGCAGCTTGTTCTTTGGCGAATAAACGGCAATCTTCGGAGCTTTATGAAGTTTGATGGTCTCCATGTTGACTTCTGGATCGGCAATCTGCTCAAGGATCGCAGCCGCCTGCACATCAGCAAGAACCTCAAAGGAAACACCCCTGATCACACATTCATTTTCAATGGGTTTTGAATATTGTGCAAGGAAACTGCCGCCCCGGTAATTCAGCAGCCAGTCAACCTCAACATCATGTTTCAGAATCCAGTAAGCGATGCCATAGGATTTAAGATGATTTTTCTGGGCGTCATCCATGGGGATCAGGAGATAGGCTGCCTGCAATCCCTGGACAAGGAAAAGCAAAAAAAACAAAAGTGAATACCGGATTTGCTTAAAATGCAGTTTCATTCCTGTCATCGTCATTCATTTTGGACATAACCGTTCGGGTCCTTCCCTGACCATCAAACGATGCACTGGGAGATATAGTATTCAGGGATGAATAATCGATCTCCAGGTCCACGAATTTTGCAAACCTTGACACAAACTTCAGCTTAATATCTTTGGTCGCGCCATTACGGTTCTTGGCAATGCTGATTTCTGCAATTCCTTCCACCGGGCCTCCATAGGTATCTTCTTCCATCTTATAATATTCCGGACGGTAAATGAAAAGAACCATATCGGCATCCTGTTCGATGGAGCCTGATTCACGAAGGTCTGAAAGTATAGGCTTCTTAACGAGTCGTTTTTCAACTTCACGACTCAACTGCGATAAGGCGATTATAGGAATATCAAGCTCTTTTGACAATGCTTTCAGTGACCGGGAGATATTGCTGATCTCCTGTTCTCTGTTTCCTTTATGCTCAAGAGCTCCCTGCATCAATTGCAAATAGTCGAGGATTACGATCTGAATATCGTGCTGGGTTTTTAAACGCCTGCATTTTGCACGGAGTTCAAACATCGTCAGTGCTGGGGTATCGTCAATAAATAAAGGTGCATCAATCAGTGTTGAGATTCGGGAATTAAGTTGTTCCCACTCATAATCTTCCAGGTTACCACGTCTGAGTTTCTCTGCACTGATTTCCGTTTCACTCGAAATAAGACGTGTTACCAACTGAACAGCCGACATTTCAAGTGAGAATAAAGCAACCGGCTTTTTAAAATCGACTGCAATATTACGCGCCATAGTCAGGGCAAGCGCCGTTTTTCCCATCCCCGGGCGGGAAGCAAGAATAACCAGGTCGGATTTCTGCCAGCCGGATGTGACCCGGTCTATTTCTGTAAATCCTGAACCTACACCCCGTAAATGACCTTCATGCGACCGTCCTGCTGCAATCTCTGCCACGGCCTCTTTAACCAACGATTGCATACTCCTCACGTTTCTGCGAATGCTGGTCTCACTGACTGAAAACAGGTTGCTCTCGGCCTGGTCAAGAAGCTCAAATACGTCCGTGGTATCTTCAAATGCATCCTTGATTATAGCGGAAGAGATCCTGATCAACTCACGCTGAATATGCTTTTGAAGAATGATCCTTGTATGAAATTCAATGTTTGCCGACGAAGCAACGCGGTTGGTCAGCATAGCTATATAGTATGGACCTCCGACCAGTTCCAGTTCTCCTGATTGCCTGAGTTCATCGGTTACAGTGAGTATATCTACAGGTTTAACCTGGGAAAACAACCGTGTAATTGCAGCAAAAATAATCTGATGTTCGCTCTTATAAAAAATCTCAGGTTTCAGCAACTCAATAACAGCAGCCAGCTTGTCTTTTTCAAGCATCATGGCACCAAGAACGGCTTCTTCAAGATCAACTGCCTGAGGAGGAACTTTCCCATGCTCGTAAACAAGATCGGTTCCCGGAGCTTTCCTTGGCTTTCTCCTCACAAGTCCCTGTCCTGAGGCAAGATTGGTCCTTCCAGTATTACCGGGATCCGCAGCGCTATTGCTAAATTCTTCCATGGTTCAAAATTAGGACATATTCACAAGGCAACTACAAATAACAGGCAATTTATTTATCAACAATCACATTCCGATAGTCACCCCGATATGCACCCATTTATGCCATGCACATCCATGAAATTCAGGGCTTAATAAAAATTGTTCTACATCGAGTCTGTATCCTTCGTAAGCTAAAGTGAGGCCCAATGACCCCTGGTAGGTAAGGTACGATATCTCCTTACTGTTCAGCGTATAGATACTTGATTTGTTGAACATCCCGCCTTCCAGCGTCGCATCATATCCTATAAGCTTCCCAAGGGAAGTGAGGAAGATAAATGCCTGTAATTTTGCAGATCCCGTGGCT
>CAZUYY010000023.1:0-13232 GCA_964624935.1 uncultured Prolixibacteraceae bacterium | reverse complement strand
CAAGCTGCATATCCATTTTTCGAACTATATTTGAGACACTGGCCAATAATTGAGGACAAATCCCCGGGCAATCAAAATAAATCAAGGCCAGGATGGTGGGCTTTTTGATCAGGATTTTAAGGATGACCGGGTTATTGTTTTCATCCCTGAATGATAAACCTTCCGGTATTACATTATCGAGGTGTTCATAGACCCCAACTTCAGTTGTGTCTGCAGGTTCCTGCGCAAGTGTATGGATGCCCCCCGAACTTATAATAAAAGCGGTGATAAACAGAAGAAAAATTTTATAATTCATGGCATTGGGTGTTTAATCAGGTTTGTTTGTCACGATTTTGCAACGACTTTCTCATTCCTGTATATTCCTGCTATCATCAACGCTCCGCCCATCAGGGAAGCGTCTTTTAAAAGTTCAATAAATGCGAGCGTCGAGAACTTTGTATGCATCGACAGGATGGTCACTTCAGTCGTGTTAAAGAGTCCCGGAATATGAATAGTGAGGATGAAGAGGAATAGTAACAGAGCCAGCAGCAGGCAGGAAAGCTGAATATACCTTTTAGCGATAATAGATATACAGGCAGCAATCAGTGCCAGCCCTGTAATAATAATAGTATATCCGCCTCCGGGAATAAAGGTGCTCATCATTCCGACATAGTAACTTGTCATGAGAAAATGGTTCAGGCCCATGATCCCGAATGGCAGTGCAAACAAGATTCTTCCTATGGTTGTTAAATATTTCATTTTTTTTGGGTTTTATTGGTTGGTTTGTTTCAGCTTTTTTAATGAAATAAGGATATAAAAGATAAATCCCCATACTGTGACCACGGACAGTGAGAATGTAAGGATAAGCCAAAGGGGAGCTTTTGAACGAACCGACCACATAGCATGAGCATCGGTCAGGCTTTTTAACAGGAATGGCTTTCCGATAGCATATCTTACATTAGCCTGGTTTGAATTAAGTAAGCCGGTTTCATCTTTCACCCGGGCTGAAAGTTCAAGGATGCCAAAACGACCCCCAGGCAGGTCGGAAGGAAAGTCAAACATTGCAATTCCCTCAGCATTTGTGCTCTCTGGATCGCCCAACCTGAGGATTCCGAAATATCTTTGAACATTCATTTGAATATCAATGCCTTTAGCCGGGATTTCTGATTTGTCTTTAGTAATCTCAGTGCAAAGAACATAAAGCTTCTTTTGTTTGTAATTACAGTACATCCTGAGTCTGAGGTTTTTGCTTCCGATTCCCGCTTTTTCAACAGGCAGAGGTTGTACATAATCAATATTAAAGCTACGGAGATAAGAAATTACCTGCCATCGCTCCTCATCAGAAAGGATATTTCCGAATTGAGGCATAGGTGTTTTCCCGTTGGTGATCCTGTAAAACATCTCACCGTCAGTTTGCCCCTGAAATCCTGCGGAAGCCGGATCTCCCGGTGGAGGAACGATCTTTGCCCAGTTCTGCTTACCAGGATCTCCATGACATGACTTGCAATTCTTTTGAAAGACATTCTCCCCGCTTTTAACAGTCTCGGCAGTGAAATGAAATGAGCATACTTTCCCTTTTGCTTCATCCGGAACCACCCAATCCGAAACCGTCGATTGCGCGTAATTATCAATCCTTAATACAATAACAATGAAAAATAAAACATATAAGTATTTCTTATTCATCTTATTCAAGATTTGAATTCTTCATTCTTCATTCTTCATTCTTCATTCTTCATTCTTCATTTCCCTTTATAAGTCCTCGCTCCTCGGCCGTCTCTCTGATCGGGACAACAGGAAAAAATTTCGATAGCAATGTAATAATGATCAACACCATAAAAAAGGACGATAATGTGATAGCAATTTCTGTAAGTGTCGGGGTGTATATTTTAAAATTATAAGGTACATACTGAATAGGCAGATAAGGATGTTCCTGGGTGGGGATCACAATAATATAGCGCTTGAACCAGGATCCGATGAAAACGGCGAGAGCGATTACCAGCATTGGAAGGGGAGCTCTCATTTTCCGGAAAAGGAGGAGGATAATAGGAAGCACCAGTCCGCCTAATTGTACGCCCCAGAAAAGGGCAGAGAACCTTCCGGAAAAAAGATCATACAGGGTAATGGCTTCTGCAGTTTTAAGTTTATATGCCGGGACAAGGAATTCGTTAATGTTAAAGTACAGATATACAAACATCATCAGGACAAGAAGTTTTCCCATCTTATCGAAGTGATTGTCGGTGATATAATTATTAAGCTTGTAGTTCTTCTGAAAGAAATACATAGCAATAATTACGGCAGATCCGCCGGAAACAAAAGCCCCGCTAACGAAATAAGGCCCGAAAAGTGTACTGTCCCAACCTGCACGGGTCGTCATGGCAAAGAGCCAGGATGTAACCGTATGTATTGCCAATGCACAAGGGATAATGAGGATTAGCAGAATTCTTACGCAGCGTCTGATAATCTCGTTCTTCTCAGGGGTATCTGTCCAGTTCAGAGAAAGAACCTGATAAGATTTTTTCACCCATCCCGGGAGATGATCAGTTTTTTTATTAACCCAGGCAATATCTGTAATGAGGGTCAGAAATAACAAAAGAGCACTGAGAACGAAGTAAGTCGTAACAACCGTGACATCCCACAGGATGGGCGATTGAAATCTGCCGTAGATAAATACATTTGCAAGGCGGTCGGGACGGCCCATGTCCATGATAATAACCAAACCTGCAATGGCAGCAAAGGCAACGGCAATGATCTCCGCGATCCGGGCAACCGGAGTGATCCATTTTATCCCGGTCAGGCCAAGTACTCCGCTGATCAGCATTCCGATAAGGCTGGTCGCGACAAAGAAAACAAAGTTAGAAAGATACAACCCCCAGGAAACGTAATCGCGGATGCCGGCAACGCCCAACCCAAAGCGAAGCTGAAGAGAATAGGCATAAAGACAGACACCCAAACCCACTATAAGGAATCCCATCCATATCTTGAACCCGCGTGTGATCCGGATATGAAATGTAAGGTCTTTTGTTAATTTATCGAGAGTAACATTGTTTTCAACCATAATCAGCTCTTTTTCGGTTCTGCATTTTTTGAAGGTTCGAACGGGAATAACCTGTTTTTTGGAGGAAGATAATAGACTCTTGGTTTTGTACCAAGTTCTGAAAGTAACTGGTAGGCGCCATTTTCGCTAAGCAACTTACCGAGCCGGACGGTTTCTTTGGTTGTACCATTGGTCACCGCATCTTCATTTTCATCTCCGAAATAATAGACACCATTGGGACAGGCCGAAACACAATACGGTAGTTTACCCTCGCGAAGCCTGTCTGAGCTCATCAAACATTTTGTGATGGTACCTATTCGCTGGGGTATATTTAACTCTATATTATAAGGAAGGCCTTTATCCTGTTCTTCAAACTTTGGTTTGCTCCAGTTCAGCATACGTGCAGAATATGGACAGGCAGCAATACAGAAGCGACATCCGATGCAGCGTTCATTATCGATCAGCACAGGACCATCGGGTCTTTTGAAAGTTGCATCGACCGGGCAAACGGCAACGCAGGGAGGATTGTCACAATGCTGGCAGGGTTTTGGCATATGGAAAAACGGTGTGTGTGCATTTTCCTGCATCTGTAATGTATTGATATGAAACTGATCAGGCCTGAGATGATGAGCTGCCTGGCAGGCGGCAATACATTGACGGGCATTACGGCATCTTGAAAGGTCGATCACCCAGATCCATCGCCGGCCAGGGATACCTTCCCGGCCTCGCAATTGCATCTTCTCTTCCGGCGATTTTTCAATGGCCTTTAGTTCGAGTGAATCTACTTCAACAAGTTTGTTGTCCTGTGTGAGTAAAACTTTCTTCTTGCCACCTTTCGTTTTTGATTTTTCAAAGATATCTCCGGAAAAAAGTGCTGCGGCACCTGCAGCCGTTCCTGCTGCTACAAGACCGAAGTTACGTAAGAATTTTCGCCGGGAGAGTTGTTTTGAATTCTCCTGTTCGGGATTCTTTTTATTCTGATTCTCTTGATTTTGTTCATTCTTTGGCTGTTCTTCCATAGGCGTGGCAAATTCCGGGTATCATATATGCAAATATAAAAAAATATTCATATGTGATAATCTAAAAAAAAAACACAAAAAAAGCTGTCTCACAATGAGACAGCTTCCTGTAATTCCGCCTGGACTTTCGTCCTTGTTGGTTTGTTAAGCCAGTGATTACTGAATTACAATTTTTTTGGTGAAAGTGCCGTTGTCCAAAATTGCTTTCAGACTATAAACGCCGGTGCTAAGACCAGAAACGCTTAAGGTGATCTTTTTCGTATTTACGGTCTGATTGATCACAAGCTGACCTGTGACATTGTAGATATAGATCTGTTTAATGTTGCTATTGGCTTGAACCGTTATATTATCTGTAGCGGGGTTCGGGAAAACATTTACAGAATTCTGATTTAGTTCATTAATGCCTACTCCGTAAATATTAATGTAATTGACTTTTGTCAAAGTGTCTGTACCCCAATTATTGGTCGTTATCAGTCTGACATTATAAGATCCCGCAAGATTGTAAGTGACTGCCGGTGGATTTTTTAATGAAGAACTGCTGGGATATCCACCGGTGAATGTCCAGGCATAAGATGTAGGATTTCCTGTTGAGAGGTTGGTAAAAACCGCCTGTCCTCCCTGTTGAAGGAGAGTATCGGGTGTCATAAAATTAGAAATAGCCGGAGCAAGAACGGCATTGAATTTGAATATTCCATCTGTAGTACTGGTATTAAAACCGCCTGCCCATCCTGTTGAGTCATTTAACCATTGTGAACAGGTCAACTGAGTACCATTAATCATGGGTTCGGGAGCCCAGTTAACGCCAGCGTTGAAAGAATAAGCTAATCCTAACCGGTCTGGCTGGTTTTTATAATCAACACCAGTAGTAACATAGGTTTCAGGAGTGCCTGGAAGATAATGGATTTCACCATCGTAAGGTACGCCGTAGTAAGTCAACGCTGAATAACTGCTTCCGCCATTTGTTGACTTCTTCAGGATATTCAGCGTGTCGGTGGTTGCCAAATATTTAAGACCCAACCCATTGACAGAATCCTGGTAAGCTGCAAATGCATTTTCTGAGGTTGTAAATGGAGCTGCAACGATCCAATGTTGCCCCCTGTCTGTTGAAGCAAGTATCCTACCATGGCTGGTACCGAACCAAACAAAGTTGCCAAGGACACAATAATTTGCCGTATACCCGGTTTCGCCGCTGAGAACAACAGGCATTTGAGAATTGGGAAGAGCAACCCAGGTTGTCCCGCCATCACTTGTAGTATAAATCTGAAAATAGTTATTGACGGGATCGCCTACAACTATCCCGTTATTTGCATCCCAGAAATAAATCCAGTCCGGGAATGATGATGAGCTTGTAAATACTGCGGTTGGTTGATTGACCCATGTTGTTCCGCCATTTGTTGTATAGTACACGCCCTGCGGGTTAGATCCGGATACCTTATACATGCATGCCCATGCTGTATCTGCACTGACTGCACAAATCTGAGAAAATGACAGGCCGGTTGCATTATTGACCGTGCCGGGTGTCCAGGTTGTCCCGCCGTTAACGGTTTTACTGAAATCCTCACATGCGGCATTGTTTCCTGATCCGTCATAGGCTGCGACCCATACGACCTGGCTGTTAACAATGAAGACATTCATAACACCTCTTTCTGTGGCGGTAAATCCTAAACCCTCCTGAATCCATGTCTGTGAAAATGAAGATAATGACATTAATGTCAGGAAAACAATTGATAGTAGTGTTCTTTTCATAACAAATAATTTAAGTGATTTTTTTAGAATTAATGTTTTCGCAAAGCTACATAATTTTCGAGCAAAAACAACAAAAGAAACAAAAAAAAGATTCATGGTAAATTAGAATCTCCTCTTTCTTCTTCTGGTCGATTCTTCCCTTGTCTGCATGTTCGATTTATTCGTATTTTTGCCAGTGATTATAAACTAAAGTATAAAAGGAACAGATCTATGTTTGAAGGATTGACCGATAAACTCGACCGGGCTTTCAAAGTCCTCAAGGGACAAGGACATATTACCGAGATCAATGTGGCTGAGACCTTAAAGGACGTAAGGAAAGCATTGCTCGATGCCGATGTCAGTTTCAAAATCGCTAAACAGTTTACCGATCAGGTCAAGGAGAAAGCGCTTGGGCAGAATGTTCTCACTTCTGTTTCCCCGGCACAGCTTATGGTAAAGATCGTGCATGACGAACTCACCCAACTTATGGGTGGCATGAAAACCGACCTGAACCTGAAAGGAGATCCGGTTGTTATCCTTATTGCAGGGTTGCAGGGGTCCGGTAAGACCACATTTTCTGCCAAACTGGCCAACTACCTGAAAACAAAAAAAGGTAAAAGTCCGATGCTGGTTGCCGGAGATGTGTATCGTCCTGCTGCTATAGAACAGTTAAAGATTCTTGGACAACAGATTGAAGTTGAGGTATTTTTCGAAGATGATAACAAAGACCCGGTTAAGATTGCAAAACATGCCATTACCTCTGCAAAAGACCGGGGATTCAATGTCGTCATTATAGATACTGCAGGCCGTTTAGCCATCGATGAAGAGATGATGGATGAAATTGCAGCAGTGAAGAAAGCAGTTAATCCTCATGAAACATTATTCGTCGTTGACTCCATGACCGGTCAGGATGCGGTGAATACGGCAAAGGCATTTAATGAACGTCTAGATTATGAAGGTGTGATCCTTACAAAACTTGATGGCGATACCCGTGGCGGGGCAGCTCTGACTATTCGTGCCGTGGTTGAAAAACCAATCAAATTCGTAGGGATTGGTGAAAAAATGGAAGCCATCGATATCTTTTATCCTGAACGTATGGCTGACCGTATTTTGGGAATGGGCGATATCGTTTCACTTGTGGAGAGAGCACAGGAACAGTTTGATGAAGCGGAAGCCCATAAACTTCATAAGAAAATTGCCAAAAACCAGTTCAACTTTAACGATTTCTTATCGCAGATCAAGCAGATAAAAAAGATGGGCAATGTCAAAGACCTGATGGGAATGTTACCAGGCATGGGTAAAGCTCTTCAGAACGTTGATATCGACGACAATGCCTTCAAAGGTATCGAAGCCGTTATTAATTCCATGACCCCTGACGAGAGGGAAGATCCTTCTGTTATTAACGGGAGCAGGAGGAAAAGAATTGCAGCAGGAAGCGGCACGACCATCCAGGATGTCAACCGTCTCATAAAGCAATTTGATGACACCCGGCGCATGATGAAGATGGTGACAACCAATAAAGGAAGAGGAATGGCTAACATGATGCGGAATATGAAAAATATGAATTAACTTGATTTATCACAATGAATTTACTGGACGGGAAACTGGTATCCGACAAGATCAAAGCAGAAATCGCTGCGGAAGTAAAGAAAAAAATGCTCGATGCAGGAAAAGCAGCGCCCCACCTGGCAGCAGTCCTTATTGGCGAAGATCCACCAAGTCAAACATATGTAGCAGCAAAAGAAAAAGACTGTAAAGAGGTTGGTTTCATCTCTTCTGTTTATAAATATAATGCCAGTATTTCCCAGGAAAAACTGCTTGAAGTTATCAGATTTCTTAACAGCGATCCGGAAATTGACGGGTTCATTGTGCAGTTGCCCCTTCCACCTCACATAGACGAGCAAAAGATCATTGAAAGCATAGACCCGTCAAAAGACGTTGATGGATTCCATCCCGTAAATGTCGGAAGGATGGTGCTGAACATCCCTTCCTATCTTCCAGCAACTCCGTATGGTATAATCACTCTGCTTGAACATTACCAGATTGAAACGGAAGGGAAGCATTGTGTTGTGCTGGGCAGAAGCCACATCGTCGGCACGCCTGTCAGTATCCTGCTATCACGCAAATGCAAAACAGGTAATGCAACGGTAACCCTTTGCAATAGCCATACATCGGATCTTCAGGCCATTACTACCATAGCGGATATTCTTATCGTTGCCATGGGGAAGAAAGAATTTGTGACTGCTGATATGGTTAAAAAGGATGCAGTAGTCGTTGATGTCGGAATGCACCGGATCCCTTCTGATGAAACAAAATCAGGATTCAGACTAACCGGTGACGTGAATTTCAGTGAAGTTGCAAAGAAATGCAGCTACATCACTCCGGTGCCTGGCGGAATAGGCCCGATGACGAGAGTAGGACTCCTGCTAAACACGCTGAAAGCAGCTAAAAAAGAGATTAAATTCTGATGGTTGATTCCGAACGATGAGATATTGCTGAGGGAAGGGAAAATTCTTCCTTTGATGGAAGAATTCTATTCTCTCCAGGGGGAAGGATTTCATACAGGCAGGCCTTCCTATTTTGCCCGGATTGGCGGGTGTGATGTAGGCTGCCATTGGTGTGACAGCAAAGAATCATGGGATGCTGAAAAATATCCTCCTGTAGCGACGGATAAGATTATTGAACATGCCGCTTCATTTCCTGCCAAAGCCATTGTCGTAACAGGAGGGGAACCACTTTTATACAATCTTGACTATCTCTGCAAGGGCCTTCACAGGAATGGGGTCGCAACATTTCTTGAAACGTCAGGTTCTTCTGAACTTAGCGGTGTATGGGATTGGATTTGCCTTTCACCGAAACGGGAGGCACCCCCGATACAGGAGATTTTTCTGAAAGCCAATGAATTAAAAGTCATTATTGAAGATTTACCGGATTTGGATTGGGCAGAAATAAATGCAAGGAAGGTTTCCTCCACCTGTATTCTTTATCTTCAGCCTGAATGGAGCCGGCGCGATACAGTCATTCCGGCGATAGTGAAGTACATCGAGGCAAACCCAAAATGGAAGATCTCTTTACAGGCCCATAAATATATGAGGATCCCATAAAAAATCGTTCAGACAACTTCTTACCATGAAACCTAAAATATTCTGTATCCTGATCTATATCCTTTTTGCAGGAGTGATAAGTAATGTGTTTTCGCAAACTTCGCCGCTGTCCACAAGATCAAAAAAGGCGGCTGCAATGTTCACTGAAGCAATTAATTATTACGACCAGAAGGATTTTCAAAAAGCTGTCAGGATCCTGGATAGGGCTACACAGGAAGATTCTCTTTTCGTGGAAGCTTATATCCTGAAAGGGGATATCATGTCAGAGCAACAGAAGCCACGGGAAGCCATCATACAGTATAAAAAAGGAATTCATGCCAATCCTGATTTTTCCCCGGCTCTTTATTTTATTGTCGCCAATGTTGAACTGATGATTGGTCTTTATAGTGACGCCCGTAATGATTATAATAAATTTCTCAGCTATCCTGACCAGCCAAAAGATAAACAGGAAAAGGCGAACAGGAATATAAAATCCTGTGATTTCGGGATCAATTCCATGGCGCATCCGGTTCCATTTAAACCGGTGAATCTTGGCGACAGCGTTAATTCTCCATATGATGATTACATGAATGCGATAACTGCGGATGATCAGGAATTATTTCTTACGCGCAAACTTCCACGGACTCATCCTGGTGGTTCGGAATCGACGGAATTTAATGAAGATTTTTTTAAGTCGATAAGGACTGATAGTGTTTGGCGGAAAGCTGTCAACCTGGGTCCACCGATAAATACTGAGGAAAATGAGGGTGCACTATGTATCTCGCCCGATGGAAAATATATCTTCTTCGCAGCATGCAACCGGCCGGATGGTTATGGTAGTTGCGATCTTTACTGGTCAAGAAAGACCGGCGATGTATGGTCAACACCGGAAAATATGGGTCCTGTTGTGAATTCGAGTGCATGGGATTCCCAGCCTTCTTTTTCTTCTGATGGTAAGACGCTTTATTTTGCAAGCAAACGGGAGGGAGGTAAAGGAAGCTCAGATATCTGGAAAACCGAACTCCAGACGGATGAATCATGGAGTGTCCCGGTAAACCTTGGAGATTCAATAAATACAAAATACGAAGAAATGGCGCCATTCATACATCCGGATAACCGCACCCTTTACTTTGCATCAAGAGGTCATCAGGGAATGGGCGGATTTGACCTGTTCGTTTCCAGGATGGATGCAAACGGAAACTGGACAACCCCGGTGGATCTGGCCTATCCTATAAATACATATGCCGATGAGATCAACCTTGTGGTGAATGCAAAGGGTGATGTGGCTTATATTTCCAGTGATAAATTAGGCGGGAAAGGCGGGATGGATATTTATTCCTTTAAATTATATAAGGAAGCACAACCGGTAATGGTCACCTATTTTAAAGGGACTGTATTTGACAAGGAAACCAAGCATCGTCTGGAAGCAAAATTTGAACTTATTGATCTGGCAACCGGCAAGATAGTCTCAGGTTCATCATCCGATCCCTTAACAGGCGAATTTCTCCTTGCACTGCCTTCAGGAAAGAACTATGGGCTGAATGTCTCTAAAGCAGGTTATCTTTTTTATTCCGATCATTTTGAATTGCTTGATGAAAGCTCAAAAACAAAACCTTACATGTATAATGTTCCACTGGAGCCTATCAGGGTTGGGGAGACCGTGATCCTGAAAAACATCTTCTTTGAAACAGATAAATATGATCTGAAAAAGGAATCCATAAGTGAACTTGCCAGGCTGATCCAGCTATTAAAAAGTAATCCCCAGATCCACATTGAGATCAGTGGCCATACCGATAATCATGGTACGGCCGATCATAACCTGGTGCTCTCCAGAAACAGGGCCCAGGCCGTTTTTGATTACCTCGTTACGAATGGAATTTCAAAAGAACGATTGAGTTATGCCGGCTTCGGGATGACTCGTCCTATCGATACTAACGATACAGAACAAGGGCGTGCCAATAACAGGAGGACTGAATTCAAGGTGGTGGCAGAGTAACCGGTATCAACTTTTTTTGTTTCTCATATACTTAATCAATACCTTTGCACCCCTGAAATTTCAGAATAAGAAGAGAATGATCAACATAACACTACCCGATAATTCTGTCAGACAGTACCCTGAAGGCACAACCGGGATGGAAATTGCAAAAAGTATCAGCGAAGGTCTTGCCCGCAATGTACTTTCCGTTTTGGTTAATGAAGAGGTATGGGATGCTGCACGACCAATCAGTAATGATGCCAGGATAAAGTTACTTACCTGGAACGATGATGAGGGAAAAGGTACCTTCTGGCATTCCTCTGCACATTTGATGGCTGAAGCAATTGAACTGCTATATCCAGGTGTTAAGTTTGGTATCGGGCCTCATATTGAAAACGGATTCTATTACGACATCGATTTTGGAGACCGAGCCATCTCTTCTGAGGATTTTCCAAAGATCGAAGCAAAGATGCTGGAACTGGCAAAAGAGAATCAACCTTTTGTCAGAAGAGAGGTTCCCAAGGCAGAAGCTCTGGACTATTTTATCCGTAAAAAAGATGAATATAAACTGGAATTACTGCAGGATCTGGAAGACGGACAGATAACTTTTTATGAATCGGGTTATTTTACCGACCTGTGTCGTGGTCCTCATTTACCGGATACCTCTTTAATTAAAGCTGTTAAATTACTAAATACAGCGGGTGCTTATTGGAGAGGTGATGAGACACGCCGGCAATTGACCCGCATCTATGGCATTACCTTTCCAAAACAAAAAGAATTAACTGAGTACCTTGCCCTTCTGGAGGAAGCAAAAAAACGCGATCACAGAAAGCTTGGCAAGGAAATGGAACTATTTACATTTTCCCAAAGGGTGGGATTGGGGCTTCCGTTATGGCTTCCCAAAGGTGCATTGCTGCGGGAACGTCTCGAAATGTTCCTGAAGAAGGTTCAGAAAAAAGCCGGCTACCAGCAGGTTATCTGTCCGCATATCGGGAATGTGGAATTGTACAAAATATCAGGACATTTTCAGAAATACGGTGAAAGTTCTTTTCATCCAATTTCAACACCGGTGCCGGGAGAAGAGTTCTTTCTGAAACCAATGAATTGTCCGCATCACTGTGAAGTTTATTCTTCAAAACCGAGATCCTATAAAGAGCTTCCGGTCAGGATTGCTGAATTCGGAACGGTATATCGCTATGAACAAAGCGGCGAGCTTCACGGACTGACCCGTGTTCGCGGATTCACCCAGGATGATGCTCACATTTTTTGCACACCTGAGCAGGTGAAAGATGAATTTAAAGGTGTGATCGACATTGTGATGCTGATCTTCAAGGCACTTGATTTTAAGGATTTTATTACTCAAATATCATTCCGGGACAAGAACAATAAAGAAAAATACATTGGCAGTGATGAAAACTGGGATAAGGCCGAAAAAGAGATACTGGAGGTTGCACAAGAACGAAAACTGAACTATGTGATCGTCCCTGGGGAAGCTGCTTTTTATGGTCCGAAAATGGATTTCATGGTTAAGGATGCCCTTGGTAGGAAATGGCAATTGGGTACTATCCAGGTAGATTATAACCTGCCTGAACGGTTTGAACTTGAATATATAGGGAGTGACAACCAAAAGCATCGTCCGGTGATGATCCACCGTGCTCCATTCGGTTCGATGGAACGCTTTGTCGCTGTTTTGATTGAACATACTGCCGGGAAGTTTCCTCTTTGGCTTACTCCTGATCAGGCTATTATACTGCCAATCAGTGAAAAATATCAGAATTATGCAGAAAAAGTTTTACAATTACTGAATAATTCCGATATTCGCGCTCAAATTGACGCCAGGAACGAAAAAGCAGGTAAAAAGATCAGGGATGCTGAACTTGCAAAGATACCATTCATGCTGGTCGTAGGGGAGAGGGAAGAACTGGATGGAACTGTTTCAGTGAGAAAACACGGGCAGGGCGATCTTGGTCCACAAACACCTGATGACTTCATCCGTTCAGTTACAGATGAAGTTGCCAGGGAATTAGGAGAAATAGGTTAAAATCAATTGTTTATAAAGAAAATAAATCAAAAATAGGAGGATAAACCATAGCACTTCAGTTTGATAACAGCTTTAACAGAGGAGGCCGCCGGCCTTTTGTAAAAAAGGAAGACCCTCACAAGATCAATGAAAATATAAAAGCCACCGTTGTCCGGGTAGTAGGTGAAAATGTTGAACAGGGAATTTACAATCTGCGTGAAGCATTGGCCATGGCAGAAAACCGGGGCCTCGACCTCGTAGAGATCTCTCCAACAGCCAATCCACCTGTTTGCAGGGTGATAGATTATAAGAAGTTCCTTTATGAACTGAAGAGGAAACAAAAAGAAATGAAGGCCAAAACAGCCAGGATCATTGTAAAAGAGATCCGGCTCGGACC
>CAZUYY010000022.1:0-13800 GCA_964624935.1 uncultured Prolixibacteraceae bacterium | reverse complement strand
CGTCACAAAGCTCCTCCAAGACAAAGAAACAGCCGTTGTTTTTCATCTGAATTTTTTTTAAGACTATTTCATATTGAATAATATTTATATTTACATTTGTTAAAAATTTCACAAAGAAAATCAGTAAACCAGATGAAAAAACTATTGATACTTGGTGCCGGAACTGGCGGTACCATTATGGCGAACAAAATGAGAAAGATCCTGGCACGGGAAGAATGGGAAATTACCATTGTGGATCAGAACAAAACCCATTATTATCAGCCGGGTTTTTTATTTATCCCTTTCGGCATTTACACCCGTGCTGATGTCATAAAGCCCAAAACCAGTTTTCTGCCTTTCGGGGTTAATGTCATTTTTGAAGAAATTGAGAAGATCGATGCACCTGCGAATCATGTTCTCCTGAAGGATGGCGTTTCCCTGAGATACGATTTCCTAATCATCGCAACCGGCACCCGTACATTTCCTGAAGAAACGCCAGGGATGAAAGGTCCATCCTGGCATAAAAATATCTTTGATTTTTATTCGATAGAAGGAGCGCTTGCCTTATCAGATTTCTTTAAGACCTGGCAGGGAGGAGAGTTGGTACTGAACATCGCTGAGATACCCATTAAATGTCCGGTAGCCCCATTAGAATTTGTGATGTATGCCGATGCATTTTTCGTGGAAAGGGGGTTACGCCATCAGGTGAACATTACTTATGTAACCCCGATGTCAGGCGCTTTTACCAAGCCGAGGGCTTCTAAAGTGCTCGGCAACATGCTCGAAGACAAGAATATACGTATTGTTCCGGATTTCTATCTTGAAAAAGTGGATAGTGAAAGGAACGTTATTATTTCCTATGACGAAAGGGAGATCCCCTATGACTGTCTCGTGACTATTCCCGTTCACAAAGGCGATCCCGTAATTGGCAGGAGTGGACTTGGCGATGATATGGATTTTGCTAAAGCAAATAAATATACGCTCCAGTCGGATCTTTTCTCCAATATTTTCGTGATCGGGGATGCCGGGAATTTTCCAACCTCCAAAGCAGGGTCAGTGGTGCATTTCCAATCGGAAGTTTTAACTGAGAATTTACTTTGTGCGATCGAAAAAAGACCTTTTACAGCCTCCTCTGATGGCCATTCCAATTGTTATATCGAGACCGGTTTCGGGAAAGGTACTCTCATTGATTTCAATTATGATACCGAACCCTTGCCGGGATCATTTCCATTCCCAGGAATCGGCCCTTTCGGACTCCTGAAAGAAACCCGTACCAATCATTATGGCAAACTGATGTTCCGCTGGATTTACTGGCATATCCTGGTAAAAGGCAAAGAAATGCCGATCGACTCACAGATCACCATGGCAGGTAAAAAAATGTAACTGAAGAATCATGGAAGAGAAAAATATCCTGGAAAAAATCCATCAGGTGGAAGGAAAACTGGACCGTTTGCTGGAATTTGTTGAGTTGCAGAACAGGAAAAAAGAAGAATTTGATGATCTCGTGACCGATGTTTCCATTGTTGCGAAAGATGCATTCAGAAACAGCGTTATGATGCTTGACAAGGCACAGGTAGAATTGGATAATTGTGACTTCTCCTGTTTAATCATCAAGATCCTGCAAAATCTCGATACCTTTCACGAAATGCTGGATATGATGGAAAGTGTGCGGGACTTTATGAAGGATGTCACCCCCATTATCCATCAGGTGGGCCTTGATGCGGTTCATAAAATGAATGATTTGGACCAAAAAGGATACTTTGATTATATCGGGAAATTGGCCCATCTGGTGGATACATGGATCAGGGTATTCCCTATAGAAGACTTGCAAAAAACTGAAGACAACCTGGCAGCTATTGCCGGGATCTTACGGAATTTATCTGACCCAGCACTTCTCGCTGCATTGAATAAAATAACCCGGATCATCACAGATGTAAAAATGGAAGATGAGAAAGACATTCTTTCCCTTTGGCAGATCCTCATGAAGTTGCGATCAAAAGAAGTGAGAAAATCCATTTCATACTCGCTAAAGGTAGTGAAGGAAATAGCCATATAGGGACGTGGTGAACTGGCGAACTGGTGAGGTCGTGAGTAAAATTGTAAATCGTAAATCTGAAATTTAATTGTAAATCTAAAATCGTAAATCTAAAATTTTTTATTATGGCACAGAAAGTAATTGCTGGTGTAACGGTTGACGTTAACGATGAAGGGTATCTGACAGATCCTTCCCAATGGACAAAAGAAATTGCTATTGAAATTGCAAAAGAAGAAGGTATCGGACTTACTGAAAAACATTTCGCGATACTGGATTATCTGCGTGAAAAGCAGAAGAAAGGGGAGACGCTTACAATAAGAGCTGTTGGCAATTCCGGGATCACGGATATAAAAGGTTTTTATGGCCTCTTCCCCGGTGCGCCTATGAAAAAAGCAGCTAAAATAGCCGGTATCCAAAAGCCTGCGAGTTGTGTTTAACAGGATAGAAAAAAGATAAATAAGGAAAAGTTACGACGTAATTAAAATCATCCATATGACAAATAAAGAAGAATTCCCATTAAAAAAAGTCTGCATCATCTGTGCAAAAGGAACGATCGAAGATGTTTATGCGACACTGGTCCTTGCCAACGGTGCAGTGATGGAAGGAATTGAGACCAATGTATTTTTTACTTTTTTCGGTTTGGATGCCATCACAAAAAAACAAATGAACAAGTTACATACCGGAACCATTGGTAATCCTGCCATGCGCATGCCCGGTGGACTGTCGTTTCCATCACTCCTGGGAATGCTTCCAGGTGTCGAAGCTGGTGTATCGGCCATGATGAAAAGCCAGATGGAAAAGCTGGATATTCCTGGTGTCAGGGAGTTCCTGGAAATGATCGAGGCTGGCGGAGGTCAGATCTATGCATGTAAACTTGCCATGGATATGTTCAAACTGAAAAAGGAAGATCTCTGGGAAGGCGTAAAAGACGTGCTGACAGTAGGTGACTTCTATGGTCTATGCGGTGGATTACAAACCCAGATCATATTTACATAGATCATTTCTTCTAAAAGAAATTGCAAAGCCTCCAAAAAACGGAGGTGCAATTTAAACTGTGAACGTCCGGATCTCAAAAACCGGGGGATTTGCAATGGTTCGTTTTACTGCGCATAATTCGGCTACATTGACAAGTGCTTCCCTGTATTTCTCCGGGAAATCGGCAGGCAACTGTATGTTAATACTGATCTTTGAAGGTAATTTCGTCTCGGTGCTATATTCAATTGACTGAATAAGCTTAATATATTCGGTCGGAAGATTCCGGTTGTCGCAGAAAGATTTCACATAAATTCCTGCACAGGTCCCAATAGAGGCAAGAAACAATTCATAAGGCGAAGGTGCTGAATTTTCCCCGCCGGATGTGATGGGTTGATCAGTTTTATGTATGTGTCCATTAAAACTGGCGTTGACTTTTTTATTCCCTGCAAATGTGATTTCCATATCCATAAAGAGTATTTTTTAGTTGTTATGATAAATTATGTTGTAAGATAAAATGAAAAATTGTGGTGCAAAGGTAATCATATATACTTTTCTGCATTTAAGTTTCTTTTAATTTATCAGGGTCCTTGTATGTCAATTTTTAAAATCCTTTCAACTATATTATCTTTATATTTGTTCACTCAATAAAGTTATGAGAAAGCAAAAGAAGGATGGTGCTGCAGAAATGACTTTCTGGGAACACCTGGATGAGTTCAGGAGTGTTCTTATTCGCGGTATCATTGCATTTATGCTTTTGTCGATTGTTGCTTTCAGTTTCAAACATATCCTTTTCGATTATATTATCCTCGGTCCGAAAAACTCCGATTTTATTACTTACAGGGTTTTGTGCAAACTCGGAAAATTTTTTGGTGTGAATTCTTTATGTATGGATACTTCTTCCCTGCACCTTATAAATATAAATCTGGCAGGTCAGTTCATGACACACATGACTACGTCATTTATTGCAGGCTTTATTGTCGCCTCGCCATATATCATCTGGGAGTTTTGGAGGTTTGTCAAGCCGGGTCTCACTGAGACGGAGCAGAAAAACACCCGTGGTGCAGTGTTGGTGATTTCTTCATTATTTCTCTCAGGGGTCTTGTTCAGCTATTTTCTGGCCGTGCCGTTGATGGTAAATTTTCTGGGTAACTATCAGGTCAGCGAATCTGTTGTCAATACGATTGCGCTTGATTCTTATGCCAGTGCTGTAACGACCATGACCCTGCTGATGGGTCTTATTTTTGAGTTCCCTGTACTTATTGTGGTTTTAACAAAGATTGGTATCCTGACCCCAAAGTTCATGTCAAAATACCGTAAACACACTATTGTTCTGATCCTTCTCATTGCAGGAATAATTACCCCGAGTCCGGATGCTTTCACGCAACTTGTCGTAGCTGTTCCGCTTTATGCGCTCTATGAAATCAGTGTTCAGTTATCCAAAAAGGTATACAGAAAGCGTGAAGAATCACTCGGGTAAAAAATAAACACTACACATGTAACTTTGCACAAACTAATTCGTCTAATGCCCGATTAAAAACATTATTCTCACATTATGGAACCAAAACGATTTTACCGGAGCCGCACGGATAAGGTGTTTGCCGGAGTCTGCGGCGGACTTGCGGAGTACTTTAACACCGACCCTATTCTTATGCGTTTATTATTTCTGGTGCTTATTATCCTGGCAGGGGGCGGTCTTCTTGCATATATCATTCTATGGATCATAACACCTGAGAAACCGATTGATTTCTCTCAATTTCAAAATTCCTCAACAATGGAAAACAAACAAACCTCTAATGAAGAACCTCAGGGCTCGCAGGAAAAGCCAAAAAATGATCCCTTTCAATATCCTCCACACCGGCACAGAGATCGCGGAAACCTTATCGGAGGGTTGGTACTGATCACTCTTGGGGTATTGTTCCTGGCTGATGAATTCATACCAAATGTCAGCTTCTCGGACCTATGGCCTGTCATCCTGGTAGTGATAGGGATTGGCCTCTTAATCAATAATTTTACAGGAAGAAAAAACAATTCCTGATTCTTTCTTCCTTCAAATGGTTGAATTTCCTGGTGAACAGGAGCATTTAATGAAATCCGGAAAAGAAAATAATTATGAAATACAGACATCTGTTTTGGGGCTTGATCCTGATAGCAATAGGAATGTTATTCATTCTGAACAATTTAGGGATCATTCATTTTAACTGGTTCTCTTTTTGGAGACTCTGGCCTTTAATTTTGTTATTCTGGGGAATTACCATCCTGCCTGTTAAAGACCTGGTGAAATATATACTTCTGGGAGTCGTACTTATCTCTACGTTCCTGGTAATTAATCACATGCCTGAAGGACGGCCATGGTATTGGCATTTCCGTCATCCTGATCATTCATTCCGCTGGGAATGGAATGATGACGATAATGACAACAACACTAAAACCTTCAGTGACCAGAATCTTTATGTTCCATTCGATTCGCTTGTTAATAAAGGCAGTTTGGATCTGGATGCCGCTGCAGGTAATTTTAAAATAAATGGCTGGACTTCTGAATTTCTCTCCTTTACAAAAAGCGGTGATATCGGGAATTATGAGTTGACAACTAAAAACCTCAACGGCAATAAGAAAATCACCTTAAAATTGCAGGAAGGCACTTCGAAACATAACATCCGAAAGAACGAAGTGAACATTAAATTGAATGTCAAGCCGGCCTGGAATCTCAACATGAACATCGGGGCTGCTAATGCCGATTTTGATCTGAGTGAATACAGAATTGATACGGCTAAATTTGAAGCTGGAGCTAGTTCTATGAAAGTGAAACTGGGGAATAAAAATCCGAAGACGGTCGTGGAGTTTGATGCCGGTGCATCCTCCATTAATGTATCCGTTCCGAAAACTGCCGGTTGTCAGGTCACTTCCGAGTCTTTCCTTGTCAGCAAAACCCTGGAGGGATTTGAGAACAAGGGGAATCACGTCTATCAGACGGATAACTTCAAAGATAATAAGAACAAGATCTATATCAGCATCAAGACAGCGGTTTCTTCCATCGAAGTATCAAGATATTGATCAGGAGAGAAGAAATTCGTGCACAAGTGTGTAGAATTCTCCCGGTGCATCCGCATGAACCCAATGTGAAGCATTTGCAATGGTTTTGACCATAGTCAGGGGAAAGAGGTTATGCATTTCAGAAAGATCAGCATCCGTCACATAATCAGATAATCCGCCCCGAACCAGTAAAACGGGATGCATAAATTGACTGTCTGACCTGATCTCTTCCATAATATAAGGCAAAGATTCTTTCAAAACCGGAAGGTTAAGGCGCCACCCGAGTGAATCTTTATCTTTCCAATAAATGTTCTTCAATATAAATTGCCGGAGTTTCAGACTATGTACCTCTGGCTCAAGTTGTCTATCTATATCGGAGCGTGAACGGACCAATGAAAAATCCACCTTCATCATTGCATCGATCAGCATCTGATGTTCCAGGTTTGTGGGGTACTTCCCGGGTGCGATATCTACAATTACCAGTTTCTCTAATAAACCGGGGTATTTAAGTGCAAACAGCATTGCTGTTTTCCCACCCAGGGAATGTCCGATCAGGTTTATCTTTTTTAATCCCAGTTCTTTGATCAATTCGATCAGATCTTCCACTAGTACCTGAAAATTAAAGACGGGATCATGTGGAGATTGGCCATGGTTGCGAAGATCCGGAATGAACACTTCAAAATCAGATGCCAGTTGCCGTCCGAATGTAACCCAATTATCAGAAAGCCCCAGTAGTCCGTGCAGGATGATCACCGGATTTCCTTGTCCCATATACCGAAAAAATAATTTCATCGACAATAAAAAAGTTCGTTTTATTAACAATATTTTGTTAAAAAAAAAGTTCGTATCTTTGTCAAATGTAAAAAAAAAATGTACCTCTTTGCAAAATAAAAACAGCATGATTTTTGCTGGCAGATATGAAGTACATTTATTAATTTAAAAATCGGTTTATCAATGTTTTACATTAAAGATTACCGTTCGATGATGCAGGGCAAGGAATACCGGTTTTTAGTAACCCTAAAAATGAAATGGAAAAACTTCACAACGAAAAAACGAGCGTGACGCATACGGAGCTCTCTGAAGAAGAAGAGCCTCCAAGTACAAAATGTTTCATAAGTGAAGAGCAGATATTAAACCAATACATCCAAGACCGGCTTGACAGGGATAAAACCAGCCTGAGCCAGCATTCCATTGACTTTATTAAACAATATTTTCCAGAGGCCACTGAAAAGGACTGGATGAGTTGGCGTTGGCAATTAAAGAACAGTGTCAGAACAATTGACCAATTATCCCGTTTTATCCATCTTTCCGATAATGAGATCCGGCCAATTGTGGAGATCAACAACACCTTGCCGATACGGATTACACCCTATTACCTGAGTTTGCTGGATAAAGACAATCCCGAGCAGGCATTGCGGAAAAGTGTCGTACCTGTAATAGAAGAGTTCATTGCCAGTCCGGGTGAAGCTTCAGATCCTCTTTCGGAAGAGCATGACAGTCCCGTTCCTAATATCGTGCACAGATATCCCGACAGGGTGTTATTCCTTGCCACAGGCTTTTGTTCTGCCTATTGCCGTTATTGTACGCGTTCACATATGGTCGCAAAAGACAAATGCCATATTGGAATAAAGGCATGGGAACCGGCGTTTCAGTATATTCAGAATCATCCTGAAGTAAGGGATGTATTGGTATCGGGAGGAGATCCCCTTACGATGCCCGATCTTCATATTGATTACCTGCTATCACGGTTAAGGGCTATTGAACATGTCGAGATCATCCGTATAGGCACAAAAGTGCCGGCAGTACTGCCACAGCGAATTACGCGTTCACTGGTAAATATCCTTCGTAAATACCATCCGCTTTTCATTAGCATTCATTTCACTCATCCCGATGAGCTCACTCCCGAAGTGAAGCAGGCATGCGAAAGGCTTGCCAACGCCGGGATCCCTTTGGGCAGCCAGACGGTTCTGCTGAGAGGCATCAACGATGAGGTTTCTGTTATGAAGAAACTGATGCAGGGTTTACTGAAATTCCGGGTGCGGCCATACTACCTGTACCAATGCGATCCTATTCTCGGATCCGCTCATTTTCGTACTCCTGTTTCCAAAGGACTTGAGATCATCAATGGATTAAGAGGCCATACTACAGGATATGCTGTTCCTCAATATGTAATCGATGCCCCTGGCGGCGGCGGCAAGATCCCTCTGTTACCCGATTATAACCAGGGAAGGGATGGTGACTATCTTTTATTGAAGAACTACGAAAATAAGATCTTCAGGTATCCTGATTTCAAGGATTAATGTATGCGAATCGGCCTCACCTACGATCTTCGTTCAGATTATCTGAAAGAAGGGTTCTCGGAAGAAGAAACAGCAGAATTTGATAAAGAGAGTACGATTGAAGCCATTGAACGGGAATTGCATTTTCTCGGTCATTCCACAGAAAGAATAGGTCACATTTTTAAACTTACCCAAAAACTTGTCGAAGGCAAACGCTGGGACCTTGTTTTTAATATCAGCGAAGGCTTGTATGGAATAGGCCGTGAAGCACAGGTTCCTGCAATTCTTGATGCTTATACCATTCCTTATACTTTTTCTGATCCTCTGGTACTTGCTCTTACCCTCCACAAAGGAATGACCAAACATGTTATCCGTGATTGCGGAATCCCCACACCCGATTTTGTTATTCTGGAATCTGCAAAAGATCTTGAAAAAGTCCATCTTCCCTATCCTCTGTTTGTCAAGCCTAATGCTGAAGGATCGGGGAAAGGGATCAACTATAACTCCAAGGTCAGGAATCCTGATGAACTCAAAGCCACCTGTTACGATAACTGGAAAGAAAGGACATTCCCCCTGCTTGTTGAAACCTATCTTCCCGGAAGAGAATTTACGGTGGGAATTTTAGGTTCCGAAGAGGAAAGCTTTTCGGTTGGAGCCATGGAAGTACTCTTCCGAAGTACTGCCAGGGAAAGCGTCTATTCCTTTGACATTAAAACAAATTATGAGGAGTATATCGATTATACGGTTCCGGAGCCGGAGGTCATGAGTTCCTGCTGTGAAATGGCGTTAAAAGCCTGGAAGGTGTTGGGATGCCGGGATGGAGGCCGCATCGATGTCAGGCTGGACGCCGGAGGAATTCCTAATTTCATTGAAGTCAACCCGCTTGCAGGATTAAACGACATTACTTCTGATTTGCCGATCCTGGCACGATTGAACGGTTACGATTATTCTTTCATTATAAAAACCATTATCGATTCGGCTAAAAAAAGAATCAATCTCTGACGGGTCGATTCTTCCGGATCTTTCTTTGTTCAATCTTAACATTTAAAAGATGAATAAGACTGTATTGATTCTGTATAACAGGATATCGGCCAACCCTAAGGAAGATGAACTTGATGTTCTTGATGAGGTGAAGATCGTCTCGGATGCATTGAAGAAATTACAGTTCATGGTCATAGAGTACCAGATAGACCTGAATCTCGACATGGCTATACAGGATATTAAGAAGATCCGGCCTGACTTCATCTTCAATCTCGTAGAGGCTCTTGATAACAAAGGCGAATTTGTATATTTCCCTGCCGCGATTCTGACGTACCTGGACATCCCATTTACCGGAAATCCTCTTATTCCATTATTTTTTGCAGCAAATAAAGTACTTGCTAAAGAACAACTGACAAATATAGATATCAGGACACCTGACTGGGTTACCCTTGATCATCTAGATGAACTTAAGAAAGACCGGAAATATATTCTGAAGCCAACGTGGGAAGAAGGATCGCTTGGACTTGATGAAGACAGTGTATTTGAGGGGTCGGATACGAATTTCATAAAGACCATCGCCACAAAAAATAAGCATTACTTTTTTGTCGAGGAGTTTATAGATGGCCGGGAATTCAATGTTTCTATAATTGGAACTAAAGAAGGTCCTTTGGTGCTTCCGATAGCTGAAATGACCTTCCTGAAATACCCTGAAGGAAAACCCAGGATCATGGGTTACACTGCCAAATGGAAAGAAGATTCTTTCGAATATTCCCACACCGTGCGAATCTTTGATATACCTGAAAAAGATAATGATATCAAAGAAGAAATCAGGAAGATCTGCACAAAATGCTGGAACAGTTTTGGCTTAAGGGGATATGTCAGGATTGATTTCCGTATGGGCGCCGACCGGGTGCCATTGGTTATAGATTTGAATCTGAATCCCTGCATCTCCCAGTCCGGTGGGTTTATTGCCGCCACAAAGAAAGCAGGCTATAAATTTGTTGACGTAATTGAACAGATTGTTGAGGAAGCGATGAAACCTTAGTAAATTTGCATCCTAATCTCTAATTAACATGGAATTACCTAAGATAAATTTCAGAACAACCCCAATCCCCGAAGATTCAGAGAATGTCAGGGACATTATTGTTTCTACAGGATTCTTTTATGATTTCGAAGTTCCTGTAGCAGTCGAACTTGTTGAAGCAGGCTTACAAGAAGGTGATGACAGTGGTTATCTATTCATCTTTGCAGAGGTGGACGGCAGGACTGTTGCTTACAGTTGTTATGGACATATTGCCGGGACGGACGCTGGTTTTGATCTATTCTGGATAGCCACGCACAATGATTTACGCGGAACAGGCATTGGCAAGGCATTGCTTGAAGAAACCCATAAAAAAGTAAAGGAAATGGGCGCCAGGTACATTATAGCTGAAACATCATCTTTGGATAAATACCTGCCAACACGCTTGTTTTATGAAAAGAACGGATACAGTAAAGATGCTGTTATTGCAGATTATTACAAACCAGGGGACGGAAAAATAATTTATGTAAAGAGGTTTTAAACGTTGTTTTTGCTTTCCAGTCCATTCATACGGATTATATCCAATTCTTCTGCATTGAAAAGCCCCGCTTTGAAAAGTTTCATGTACTGTTCAGAATTTCCTGCATTGAACAGCATCACATCATCCGTATTTATTGTCACTTTCACTCCATGATCGAAAAGGATCCTGACAGGATGTGTCTTGTACGATTTCACTCTTTTTAGTACGATATTGCTTTCCGGGCAAACATTCAGTGATATATTGTTTTCTGAAAGCCATTTCATGACTTCCGGAGATTCAGCGGCGCCAATGCCATGCTGAACCTCATCCAATTCAAGCAATTCAGCCGTTTCTCTTACCGACTGAGCATTACCAAATTCGCCAGCGTGTGCTTTGCATTTCATACCTGATTTTTTTGCAAACCGGTAAAGTTCCCTGAAATTTTCATTGGGCTGGGCATTTTCAATATCATAAAGATCGATGGATTTAAAATAACCTGTTTCGATGTAGGGTCCAAAACCTGTAAGAATAGTCCTGATCGGTAATGACCTTGAAAATCCCAATCCGGGACGAAAATCAATTCCTGGAGCGATGACATGGTGTGATTCGATTAATGTAGAAACAACTTCTTCGGGTTTGATGTTGAACAACCTACCCATAAAGATATCAATGCTCATTTCCAGTATCGTAACACCATCTGACCTTGCCTGATAAAAAGCCGCATCCACGGCAGCTTTAAAGGCTCCCGGTAAGCAAAAAAGAGGACGGTAGACTTTTCTCAGCCATTCGTTTATACCATGAACACCCAATTCTCCATTCCTGAATTTCTCCAATTTCCTTCCGGTAAATTGTTCCATACTTCGCAGCCTGCCTCCCATCATGGCATGATTGTGAAGGTCGCTTTTGGGGATTTTACGCAGAGCCCGAAGATCATGAGCCTCAAGAGCCCTAATAAACTGATTTGTTATACTATTCAATTGTTGTGTTGTCTTCTTTAAGAATAAAATAAATTGTTAACAATTACATGGCGGATTTAGTTTTCTTGCAATTTTATTCACTTTTGTCATGACCCGCATAAGGTTTTCACCCCATATCTTCCGTATATCCCTGGTTGTATACCCCCGTTTTAACAGTTCACGGGTAATGTTTTTCATCTGACTGACATCATTACAACCGATAACGCCACCACCACCATCAAAATCGGTTCCAATACCAACGTGATTGATGCCTGCAATTTTGACGATATGATCAATATGATCAACAACATCGGAGACAGTTGCCGTATTTGGGTCCTGTTTCTTCACATATGCACTGAGGATGCACATCTGTATCACGCCTCCATTCTTTGCCAGTGCCCGGAGCATATCATCATTCATGTTGCGGGGATTATCGCATAATGCCCTTGCGCAGGAATGAGAAGCAATGACGGGCGCCTTCGACAAGGTAATAACATCATAAAAAGATTTATCTGAAATGTGGGATACGTCGATCATCATTCCTGTTTTATTCATAAATTTTACAACGCTTCTGCCAAATTCGCTAAGGCCATTGTTTTCCGTTGAATCAGCAGATGAGTCGCAGATGTCGTTGTTGCGGGTATGGCAAAGCGTAATGTAGCGTGCCCCTTTTGAATAATAAGTCTGAATTAGAGAAAGATCATTCCCAACAGGATAGCCGTTCTCCATGCCGATAAAAATGGCCCGTTTGCCTTGCTTTTTCAATTTATAGGCATCCGTAGGTGAAATAGCCAGACCTGCTTCACCCGGGAACCTGGTAAACAGACTATAGATTGAATCGAACAAGACATCAGCACGCTTTTTTGCTTTGAAGTTTCCTTCTGGTGTACGGTCACCCTGGGAAACAAAAACGGCGAAAAATGAGGCATCAATTCCTCCTTCTTTCATACGTGGAAAGTCCACTTTTGAATGATCTTTCTCCGGATCGTGCCTTTTTGAGATATCAAAACCAGGATCCATCAGACGCTGTGGAGTATCAACATGAGAATCAACTGTGAGGATCTTATGATGGATCTTTTCAACTTTCTTCTCAATATCAGACTGAGGAGTCTGACCAAAAGAATCCCATGTAAAACATTGTATTGAAATGATAATGATAAGGATGAATCTTCTCATATTATTTCATTAGATGTTGAAGGTTGCCTGGTTTGTTAATCCATAAGCTGACGTAAATAAAGCTGGATTGTATTCTCCAGTCCGAGATATAGGGCATCACAAATCAGGGCATGACCAATGGAGACTTCCAAAAGACCCGGGATGTTTTTATGAAAATAGTGAAGATTTTCAAGGTTCAGGTCATGACCGGCATTCAAACCAAGGCCTGCATCTATGGCAGTTTTTGCTGCAATGATGTAAGGAGCGATGGCTTTTTCCGGACCGGCAGGATATTCCCGTGCATAGGATTCGGTGTAGAGTTCGACGCGGTCGGTGCCGGTAGCAGCGGCATGTTTGATCATCAGGGGATCCGGGTTGATAAATACAGAAGTACGGAAACCTCTTTTATGGAAGCCACGGATGATCTCTACCAGGAAATCCTTATTCTTTAGTGTATCCCAGCCTGCGTTGGAGGTGAGGACGCCAGGTGGGTCGGGGACGAGTGTGACCTGGGCTGGTTTTACTTCGTTTACAAGTGCAATGAAATTTTCAGAGGGATAACCTTCGATGTTGAATTCAGTGGTAAGCAGTGGCTTTAAGTCACGAACATCCTGATATCTTATGTGACGTTCGTCGGGGCGAGGGTGAACGGTAATTCCCTCCGCACCAAAACGTTCACAGTCGAGGGCTACTTTTAGCAAATCAGGAAGGTTTCCGCCACGGGCATTCCGGAGAGTAGCAATTTTATTAATGTTGACGCTTAGTTTCGTCATGGTGAATCTTTTTTACAAAACTACGATAATCCCAAATAATTCGATCCAAAACTTTACCTTTGAATTGACAATCATTCTTCATTTTTCATTCTTAAT
>CAZUYY010000021.1:0-14150 GCA_964624935.1 uncultured Prolixibacteraceae bacterium | reverse complement strand
AATGGGATGAACTCGAGGAAAAACTCTTTTCAAAAGAGGTTCAGGTAGCGGGGAAAATAGTCCCTGTTTCTTTCCGCAAGGTATTAAGGTTTGCAGCTCTCCTTCTTTTACTGGTCATTCCTTCTGTTTTTATTGTCCGGTATTTTGCACATCCGGTACAAAATCAAATGGATGCAAGCCTGTCGATCAAAGAAGGGAAATTGCCGGATGGAACATCAGTCACCTTAAATAAAGGCACGACTCTTGAGTATCCCGCTTCTTTCAAGGGTAATAAAAGGAATGTCAGACTTAAGGGCGAGGCTTACTTTGAAGTTAAACATGATGATACCAAACCATTCATTATCACGAGTCAAAATGTGAAGGTGGAGGTACTGGGAACTTCATTCTATGTGAATACCACTGCTGCCAACAACTCCATGGAAGTAATCCTGAACAGCGGTTCTGTAGCCATCTATTTCGATGATCATAAAGAAAAAGGCCTGTTTCTATCTCCGGGCGAAAAAGCAGAGATAAATCCCGGCGAGGAAAGAATGAACAAAGATGTTAACACCAACCCTAATTACATGTCCTGGATGACGCAACGGTTTATTTACACTAATGATCCGTTAGCCAAAATCGTCGCCGACCTGAATAAAGTTTACCATACAAACTTATACATCACAACACCGGCCATTTCGAATTGTCTTGTTACTGTCACATTCGATCATCAAACGGTGGAATCCATCCTGCATGTCCTTCAGGCTACGCTTGATCTGACCATCATCAAGGATGGAACCCGGACAGACATTTCAGGAAACAAGTGTAATTAATTCTTTATCCGGCCATCATTGGAAATCAGGAAACTCATACCCCTTTTATCCGGTTGTTTTCTTATTCTTTCCAATTCCCTGTTCTCGCAGGATCTGGACAAGAAGATAACAGTCATAGCGAGGAATCAATCCCTTGGAGAAGTTATCCGTAAGATCGGGGATGAAGGAAAGATCTTTTTCTCATATAACCCGCAAAGTCTTCCTTTAGACCTGAAGATCAGCATAAAAGCAAAGAATAAACCTATTCATGAAGTGCTGGATCTGGTGTTGAAGAAAAACGGCATTACCTATTTTGTTACAGAAAACCAGGTTGTTCTTAAACAAAATCAAAAGGAGGAAGCGGGTAAGACCAGGGAAAAAATCCTTACACCCGGGAAGCATACCATCAGCGGTTATCTGAAGGATAAGGCAACCGGTGAAGTGTTGATAGGCGCCAACGTTTATATCCGTGATCTGCATCTGGGAACCACTACCAATGGCTATGGGTTTTATTCACTGACCTTACCGGCAAATAGTTACCAGTTGGTCTTCTCTTATGTAGGTTATAAAGATTTTCAGATGAAGATTGATCTTGAGAAGGATCTACAGACATCGGTAGAGATGGAGACAACAAGCCTGCCCATCAAAGAGGTCGAAATACATGGGAAGAATAAACAGGAAGAAACCCGGAATACCTCACTGGATGTCTTCCGGTTTTCTTCAAAGACCCTGACTCAATTGCCCGGATTTGCGGGCGATGTTGATATCATCAAATCTTTACAGGCTGTTCCGGGTATTATTTCCTATGGAGACGGGTCCTCACTTTTTTATGTCCGCGGAGGCAACAGTGATCAGAACCTGATCCTCATCGATGAAGCGCCGATTTACAATCCTTCGCACCTCTTCGGCTTCTTTTCTGTCCTGGCTCCCGATGCGATTAATGAAATGACTGTTTTTAAAGGAGATTTCCCTGCAAAATATGGCGGAAGATTATCCTCCGTCATCGATATCAAAGCCCGTGAAGGTAACCTCAAGAGATTCAGCTTTTCAGGTAATATTGGCCCTTATGCATCCGAGCTGACTGTGGAAGGACCTATCATTAAGGATAAGCTTTCTTTTATTGTCTCGGGAAGGATGTCGACGCTGAATTGGTTGAATGACATTCAAACTTCTTTGAAAGCATTTAATATCCTCTTTTACGATGTTAATGCAAAAATCAATTTCAAACTGAATAACAGCAATCGTTTTTACCTTACGTTCTTTTACGGTTATGATCTTTTTGGCCAGACGAATGAATCTACTTATCCTACTTCCGGGATGAGCTGGAATAACCTGGCAGGTACCTTCCGGTGGACCCATACATTCAGCAGCAAGTTGTTTTCCAACACCACTGTTTGTTACAGCCGGTATCAATATTATCTTTATATCGACAATGAACAGAAAGATATATGGAATTCTGATATTTCCGCGTTGACCGTAAAGACAGATTTCAACTGGTACTTAAATCCTGAGAACACTATCCATACAGGCGTAGAAATCACTAATCACAACTCAAATCCCGGGAATATGAGCTTGCCCAATGACCAGACTGATCCGTCGGCTTATCCCATTGCCAGGTATCATTCGATGGAATATGATTTTTATCTTGGAAACGATCAGATGATAGGGAAAAAAATCTCGGTTGGGTATGGGATCCGGTTACCGGTGTGGCAGGATATTGGCCCGACTACTGTTTATCAATTCGATGGTTATCACAATTTTATAGATTCCTCACGGATTTCTAACCTGTCGGCTTATGCGACCTTTTTCACCCCGGAACCCCGGATCAATGTTCGTTATTTATTGAATGATCATTCCTCACTGAAAGGTGGTTACAGCAGGAACACGCAATTCTTCCAGGTTCTTTCGAATTCTGTAAGTCCGTTTACTTCCCTGGAGGTCTGGGCACCCAGCGGCCCGAACATAAAACCACAGAAATCCGACCAGTATTCGCTGGGATATTATACACAAGTATTCCGGACCAACCTGAGTTTTTCGGCAGAAGCTTTTTACAATTTGTTTTATAATCACATCGATTATAAGGATCATGCAAACCTTTTGTTCAATCACCTGCTCGAAGGTGAAATCCGTGAGGGGAAGGCATATTCGTACGGAGTTGAACTTATGTTGAAGAAGACCGAAGGTAAATTTACAGGCTGGATCGGATATACCTATTCACGCACATTCATTCAGACGCCGGAAGTCAATGGCGGACAGGAGTACCCTGCTTTTTATGACCGGCCAAACAATGTATGTATTTTCCTTTCCTATGCGGCCGGGAGACACTGGGCCTTTTCTACCAACTGGCTATACATGACAGGCGGTGCGATCACAACGCCGGTCGGGTTTATGTATAATAACGGGTACTCCATTCCGATCTATGGTGACCGTAATAACGACAGGCTGCCTGATTATCATCGACTTGACCTTTCCGTTAAGTGGATTATCAGCAAACCCGAACAACGTTATCAGCATTCACTTATTCTGACCATTTACAATGCCTATGCCCGGCTGAATCCATTTTCAGTGAACTTTAACAAGATCCAGGATGGGAGCGGAGACATTGTTGTGCCTTCGAATCTTGAGGGAGGCTATGATCTGATCCCGACGGTTATTTCCGTGGCAGGGATTATACCTTCACTTAATTATCAATTCAGGTTCTGATGAAAAGAGTCTGTCTGTTCGTTTTAATTTTACTTTCTTTCTCGGGGTGCGAGAAGAAAACCAACTGGAGCTTGAAAAGCGAAGCAAGTAATCTCATCGTTGTGGATGGGATCATCACCAGTGAAACAAAGACTCAATCGCTGACGCTTACTTTCCCTGTTTCGGAATTAAATGCAAAGGCGGCACCCGTAACCGGCGCTATTCTTCAGATCTCGGATGAAGATTCGGTCTTTCACATGACTGAACAACCGGCGGGTACGGGAGTTTATCATTCACTTACCCCTTTTTCGGCCCGTGAAGGAAAGAATTATACACTGCTTATTTTTTACGGGAAACAGGTTATTTCTGCAAAATCAGCCATGGCTCCATCCCAGCTTTTTAATTTCCTTGTATATTCAAAAAATACAAATTCAGGTTTGTACACTATTTCCTGGGTAGCCAGTTCCTTCAGCACGGGATCACCGGCCATGTGGGAAGTATTGCTTGACTGGTCGAAAGTTCCGGGCTACCAGCAGACGGATTCTACCAAATGCAAGGCAAGGATGTTGTTTTATACTCTTTCAACGCTGGATGTGAGTGAGATCTTTGCACCCACTCTTGAATCGGTTTCATTTCCAGCCGGAACAGAAATAACGGAAACAAGGTATTCCCTGACGCCTGATTACGCTGAATTTATTCGTGAGGTACTTTTGGAAACCCAATGGCAGGGGTCGCTGTTCAACACGGCACCTGCAAATGTTCCGACCAATCTGAGTGCGGGAGGTGCCGGTTTTTTTGCTGTCTGCGGGGTTTCTTCCATCTTTCAGACTGTACCCTGAGAAAAAAAATGATTTCCGGGTAAGGGTCAACCCGTTTCAAGGTGTATTACTATCAAAGAGCAAAACATTAATTACAATCGCAATTTAAAAAACAGAATTATGAAAACAAAAAATCTCTTCGGATTAGGACTTCTGATGATCGCTGTGATGATATTTATATTCGCCAGTTGTTCAAAAGATAAAACCACCACCCCCACCACCTCACAAACAGAATCGATGCAACAATTGACTGTAGATGAGAACAATGTAGTAAATGCTTCAAACCAGGCAGTAAATGATGCCGAATCTGTATTATCCACGGGAAAATTAAAATCTACCGAATCAGGGCCATGCAATACGACCATTACCATTGGCGGCGTAGTGAATGATACCATTTCAATCGATATCAATTATCACGGACTGGATTGCAACAACAAAGTCAACCGCACCGGTGATGTCATTGTGAAGAAAAAATATGAGGAAGATTGGGGTCAGGCGGGAGCAACAGTTATCGTGGTCATGGACAATTTTAAGCGCACGCGGGTGGATAACGGGAAATCGCTGACCCTGAACGGATGGAAACATTTTGAAAATGTCAGTGGGCACTACCTTTATGAACTCGGGCTTGACACCACTGTTACTTCCGTCGTACACAGGGTATGGGGCAACATTACAGCGACTTTTGATGACAATACCAGCAAGGTATGGTCGCTGGCCCGTCAGGATACTTACACCGGTTCACTGATCGCGCTGGTAATGACTGAAGATGGATTCGGGACTGAACCAGGATACACTAACCTTACTGCCTGGGGAACAGACAGGAATGGAGAACAGTTTTACTCAAGCATAACGCAGTCGGTTGTTTACAAGCAGGTATGCGACTATGATCCCTGTTCGGGAATCATATTTGACCAGATTCCTTCTGCTTCTAAATCAGCTACAATTACCTTTGGTTACGACAGCAATAACAACCCAATCACCAATGGAGATTGTCCGACCAGGTACAGGGTTGATTATATTATAGGAAATAAATCCGGTACACTCTTTCTCCCGCTCTGATGTTGATTTGATGTTTGCGTAAAGAGGCCGCCCAAAAAGCGGCCTCTTTTTTAATAACCCCACCCCCTTCACTCAGTTGGCAGTTAACAGTCCTTAGTCAGCAGTCGAAACCCTGAGAGGGAGGGGGAATAACCAAACCCTCAGTCCACAGTCGGTAGCCGGCAGTCAGCAAAATGAGGTAACTCATTTTAAGTAAAGGTATGATTCCTGCCATTTTTCGGAGTACCTTTGCAGCCAAATTCAGATAAGGGATTTAAATTCATTAAGTGCAGAATATCAGAAATATTGCAATTATTGCCCATGTTGATCATGGGAAGACGACGCTGGTTGACAGGATCCTTCACCAGGTAAAATTATTTCGTGAGAATCAGGTCGTAGCCGATCTGGTACTCGACTCTAACGATCTAGAGCGCGAGCGTGGGATCACCATTCTTTCGAAGAATGTATCGGTCAGATATAAGGGGGTAAAGATCAACATTATAGATACTCCCGGCCATTCCGATTTTGGCGGTGAAGTAGAACGGGTACTCAATATGGCAGATGGCGTTTTGCTGGTAGTCGACGCCTTTGAAGGGCCGATGCCGCAAACCCGTTTTGTGCTTCAGAAAGCGCTCGAGCTTGGGAAGAAACCCATCGTTGTGATCAACAAGGTTGATAAACCCAATTGCTCGCCGGATGAGGTAAATGAAGCCGTTTTCGAACTGATGTTCAGCCTGGATGCCAATGAAGACCAGCTTAACTTCCCGACGGTTTACGGTTCCTCAAAACAGGGGTGGATGTCGGCAGACTGGAGACAACCTTCAACCGATGTTACCTATCTTCTTGATACAATCATTGAGCATATTCCGGCTCCATCGGGTGAACCTGGCTCCCTTCAATTGCAGATCAGCTCGCTGGATTATTCATCCTATGTGGGCAGGATAGCAGTCGGCCGGGTATCGCGGGGATCGATATGCGCCGGCATGCAGGTTTCACTGGTAAAGAACGACGGGACAATTTTAAAATCGACGGTGAAAGAATTGTACCTCTTTGAAGGATTGAGCAAAGAGAAAGTAAAATTTGAAGTAGATGCCGGAGAAATCTGTGCTGTTCTGGGTCCCGAAAATTTTGAAATAGGGGATACCCTTGCAGATGCTGAGAACCCTGAAGGGATGAAGCCGATCAGTGTGGATGAGCCGACCATGAGCATGCTTTTCACAATAAATAATTCCCCGTTTGCAGGAAGAGAAGGAACCTATGTTACCTCCCGCCACATCCGTGAACGGCTTTTTAAGGAGACGGAGAAGAACCTGGCTCTTAAAGTGCATGAAATGGATTCTCCGGACAAGTTCCAGGTTTATGGAAGAGGTATCCTTCATCTGGCCATACTGGTGGAAACGATGCGGCGTGAAGGATATGAATTTCAGCTTGGTCAGCCAAATGTTATCACCAAAGTAGTTAACGGAAAGATCCATGAGCCTGTGGAATTGCTGAGGGTTGCAGTCCCGGAATCGTTTTCAGGAAAGGTGATAGAGATTGTCAGTCGCAGGCGGGGAGACCTTATTCGTCTTGAGACAAAGCGTGACCGTGCCATACTGGAATTTGAGATACCGGCAAGAGGACTGATCGGGTTGCGGAATCCGTTATTGACTGCCACGGAAGGAGAAGCAGTTATTGCGCACAGGTTCAAAAGCTATGAACCGTGGAAAGGGGATATGGGCAGCCGGAACAGCGGATCTCTGATTGCAGGGGAGACCGGTACGGCCATCACCTATTCAATTGATAAGCTTCAGAGCCGGGGAAAATTCTTCATCGAGCCGGGTGAAAACATCTATGCCGGGCAGGTGGTCGGTGAAAGTACACGCAGCGATGATATCGTTATTAATCTTACAAAAACAAAGAAACTCAGCAATGTACGTGCTTCCGGTTCAGATGATAAGGCAGTGATCGTCCCTGCGGTGAGATTCTCATTAGAGGAAGCGATGGAATACATTCAGGGAGATGAGTACGTCGAAGTAACACCTAAGTCTATCCGGCTACGAAAGATCATCCTGGATGAAACAGAACGTAAAAGAAGTAAAAAAACAAGTTGACCATGATTCCACACAAGGCACCTCATCCCTCGATCCCTTCTCCTGAAGGAGAAGGGAAGTACCGTTCGGATTAACTCCCCTCTCCTTCAGGAGAGGGGCAGGGGGTGAGGTGCGTTTGAATATATCCTCAGGGCCAGGGGGTGGGGTCACTTGGGTTTAGCATATAACAAAAAGTGTTACCTTTGTTCTTCCCTGAAAAATACTGACACTTATGGAAAATCAGGATAGTAAATTGGAAACGAGGGTCATCGAAGCGCTCAAACGGGTGCATGATCCGGAAATCCCGGTCAACATTTATGACCTGGGATTAGTTTATGAACTGAAGATCGACGATCAGTCGGTGGTGCATATTACCATGACACTTACGACGCCAAATTGTCCGATCGCTGAAGATATGCCGGGTGTTGTTTACGATGAAGTGAAACAAGTGGCGGGTGTAAAAGATGTGAAGGTGCAACTGGTTTTTGATCCACCCTGGGATAAAGACATGATCTCGGAAGCTGCAATGCTTGAATTGGGACTCCTCTGAATGTATTCTGAACTGAATGTTGTATAATCCTGGATATGACTGCTAAGACTGGCGACATTCTCGCGTTGATAAATGACCCTTCCGATCTCCGGAAGCTGAAAGTTGAGGATCTTCCAAAGCTTTGTTCGGAGATCCGTCAGTTTATTATTGACGTAATCTCAACCAATCCGGGACATCTGGGCGCCAGTCTGGGAACAGTTGAACTAACAGTCGCAATTCATTATATCTTTAATACCCCTTTCGATAAGATCATCTGGGATGTCGGTCACCAGGCCTATACCCATAAGATCATAACCGGCAGAAAGGATGTTTTTCATACTAACCGGATGTATAAGGGCATCAGCGGATTTCCGCGGATGTCGGAAAGCAGATACGATGCATTTGGCACAGGCCATTCATCCACTTCGATCTCTGCGGCCTTAGGTATGGGTGTTGCCGCCAACCTGAACAACGAGAGAGACCGGCATCATGTGGCCATCATTGGCGATGGCGCCATTTCGGGTGGGATGGCCATGGAGGCAATGAACAATGCCGGTGTCTCGAATGCCAACCTGCTGGTAATCCTGAATGATAATGGCATCGCAATTGACAAGAATGTAGGGGCTATCAAGGATTATCTTGCGGATATTGTAACCTCCGGAACCTACAATAAGATCCGTGATAAAATATGGCTGATGCTGGGAGGGGGAACCCGGTATGGTAAAAATTCAAGAAATATTGTCAAACAACTCGGGAATGCGTTGAAGTCAACCCTGCTGAACCGGAGTAACCTTTTTGAAGCCTTTAATTTCCGCTATTTTGGACCGGTTGATGGTCATGATGTCATCCGGCTTGTAAAATTGCTGGAGGATATAAAGAAAATCCATGGTCCCAAGCTGCTCCATGTGGTGACTGTGAAGGGGAAAGGTTATACCCATGCAGAGAAAGAGCAGACCATTTATCATGCCCCCGGAGTTTTTGATAAGAATACAGGAGAAATACAGGAAGATAAATGCCATGACCAGGCTCCGAAGTACCAGACAGTTTTTGGGCGAACCATCGTAGAACTGGCCGAGGCCAATCCCAGAATTGTCGGTATCACACCTGCGATGTCCACCGGTTGCTCACTCAACATCATGATGGCAAAGATGCCGGAGAGGACCTTTGATGTGGGGATAGCGGAGCAGCATGCGGTCACGTTTTCGGCCGGGCTTGCAGCCGCCGGCATGATCCCATTCTGTAATGTTTATTCGACTTTCCTTCAGCGAGCCTACGATCAGATCATTCATGATGTAGCGCTTCAGAAGCTGAATGTAGTATTTTGCCTTGACCGGGCAGGATTGGTCGGTGAAGATGGCGCCACGCATCATGGCTCTTTCGATCTGGCTTATCTGAATTCGATTCCGAACATGACGGTTTCTGCTCCCATGAACGAGGAATATCTCAGGGACCTTATGTTTACGGCACAGCTTGAGGGAAAAGGTCCTTTTACGATCCGCTACCCGAGAGGAAGAGGAGTCATGCCTAAGTGGAAGACTCCTTTTAAAGAATTACCGGTTGGAAAAGGCAGAATGACCCGTGACGGCAGGGATGCAGCGGTCATAACCATCGGGCATACAGGCAATGATGCCGTTGAGGCTTGTAAAGAGCTTGAACTTCAGGGATATTCAGTCGCACATTACGATATGATATTTCTGAAACCTCCGGATATTGATCTGCTGCATGAAATATTCCGGAGATTCAATAAGATTGTGACCGTCGAAGATGGAGCCATCATTGGCGGACTTGGCTCCGTTGTCATCGATTTCATGTCGGAGAACAGTTACACAGCCCGGATTAAAAAACTCGGCATCCCTGATCATTTTATAGAGCAGGGCACCATTGCAGAACTTCATCATGAATGCGGCTATGACAAAGAAGGAATTGTGGCAGCGCTGAAAGAGATGCTGGTTCCTGCTTCCTCACAGGGATAATACTTCTGTAAAATTCTTTTATTTTACCTGTTGATCCTTTTCCTCACCGTTTCCCATGTTTCAGTGATAAGGAAACTTTCATCCATGTTGCTCATCATTGTAAGGAGTTTCTTCATGGGGACTGAAAATGATAAGATCTCCTTTGGTACACAAGGCCTTGCAGAACAGTCGAACATGCCGAGAACGGCCCGCGGGTTTTCTTTCGCATTTTCAAGCCAGGACCGGTAAACTATACTTCCGCAACCGGAACTGAACGGGGCGATAACGCCGTCTCCATCCACCTGATCGAAATTTGCCAGTGTAAACAGGCCTGAAAGAATATCCGGGGATGCAAAAAAGATGACGCCTTCGGGTTCATCCGGGTCTTCAAGCTTATCCCATCTTTTAAAGATGATGTATTTCCCTTCTGTAGGTATGGTCTGCATCTTTTTCATGACCTCCCTTACCATTTCCGGAGTGCGGATATAGCGTTCACCCTCCATTTCCCCGGGGATACCGCAGGAAAGAAAATACTCGAAGTTGGGTCGCATTCCTTTGGAATACCCAAGATATCGCTTTGATCCCATACAGCGAAGGCTGGATTCATTGTAAGCAAGCGATTCCCCTTTTCGCACTTTTACCAATTCACGGATGATGCAGCTCCAGTCCTTGTTTGGCTTGGCGATAACAGCAGTTCCGGGATCAGACGCATAGAAATAAACAAAAGGCAGTTCCGCCTTGCCAAAATACTTTTCCCATTTTTGCAGGAATTCATTTTTTATTTTACTGTCCATAATTGTATTTTAACTTGAAATTGCTGGTAATTGATGATCATATTGTTTGTCGGTCATTAGCTTAAGCATAAAATCAGCAACATCCGCCCTGGGAATCCTTTGCGATACCGGAGGCCCCATTGTGATCTTGTATTTTCCGGTTTTCGGCGCCTGCGTCAATCCGGCGGGACGGACAATAACCCATTCAAAGTTTGTCGCCATGATGAGTTTCATCTGTCTCACTTTATCAATAAAAACCTGTTTAAGGAACAGGGGCAGGATGATCTTACCAAAGAGGAACCCGGCATCGTCACCTAAAATACCTGCAGACGACATGCAGATTATACGGTTAACCTTGCATTCTTCCATAGCGCGGAGAATGTTCTGTGTACCTTCCGATAAAACTGTGGTGGGTTTCCTGGATTCGACACCAAGGGCGCTGATAACGACATCCCTGCCTTCGATGGCTTGTTTTACTTTATCATACTCAAGGATATCGCCTTGTATCACCTGTAAGTTTTTATGCTGGATCGTAACTGAGGAGGACTTCCGTGCGAAAGCGGTTACCTGATGACCCTTTTCCAATGCCTGGTAAACTGTCAGTAAACCGGTCCTTCCGCTTGCGCCAAATATTGCAATTTTCATAAGTTGAAATTTTGTGCCAAGTTACGAACTTCCGGACGAAAAATATGAATACATTTACACAAACAATATTTTCAGTGGGTTATCAGGATCTCTTCCGTAGAAAGTCGATAGAACATATCCTGAAAGATGCCGGCCGGCATCTGGGAGAAACGACCCACATGCATCGCAGTCTGAATGTCCGTGACCTGACGGCGCTTGGGATTGCAGCGATCATCGGGGCGGGAATTTTCAGCACGATTGGAACCGCGGCAGCTAGCGGGGGTCCGGCAGTTTCTCTTCTTTTTATTTTTACGGCTGTAGCCTGCGGTTTTTCGGCCATGTGTTATGCCCATTTTGCTTCCCGCATACCCATCAGCGGAAGCGCTTATACTTATGCCTATGCAAGTTTCGGTGAGCTTGTGGCCTGGATTATCGGCTGGGATCTTATCATGGAATATGCCGTGGGAAATATTGCTGTTGCGATATCATGGTCGGATTATTTTGTACATCTTCTGAATGGGATCGGGATCAATTTTCCAGCATACCTGAGTGTCGATTTTCTGAGTGCGATAAGAGGCCATCATGCTGCAATTGCTCAACTGGCTCACGGCACATCCTTCAGTGCGCTACCGGACAACTTAAGAGATGCTTACCTGGCATGGATGCAGGCTCCCCACATTGGCAACTTCAGATTTATAGCCAATATACCTGCTTTTGGAATCGTAGTTTTCATTACCTGGTTGGTTTATATTGGAATCTATGAAACCAAGATGGCCAGCAATATCATGGTTTTATTGAAAGTGGCCATTCTGCTGGTCGTCATTGGGGTCGGATCTTTCTATGTTGATCCGAAGAACTGGAGTCCGTTTGCCCCGAACGGGATAGGAGGAGTATTAAAAGGAGTGGCAGGTGTTTTCTTTGCATATATCGGTTTTGATGCTATTTCAACCACGGCAGAAGAATGTAAAAACCCCCGAAGGGACCTTCCGCGCTCCATGATCTATTCCCTGATCATTACGACCGTACTATACATACTCATCAGTCTGGTGCTTACCGGCATGGTGAATTACACAGGACTGGGAGTCGGTGATCCGCTCGCCTATGCATTTCAGAAGCTTCATCTTACTAAATTATCAGGGATCATTGCTATCAGCGCTGTAATAGCAATGGCCAGTGTATTGCTGGTATTCCAGGTCGGCCAGCCCCGCATCTGGATGAGCATGAGCCGCGATGGCCTGTTGCCAAAGATCTTTTCCCGCCTTCACCCAAAATTTAAAACACCGGCATTCTCAACAATTATAACAGGAATCATCGTTGCCATCCCATCGCTCTTTTTGAACCTGACTGAAGTCACAGACCTGACCAGCATCGGAACCCTCTTTGCTTTTGTGCTTGTTTCAGGAGGGGTGCTGATCCTGGGTGAAGAAAAAAAACAGGCACCCGGGATTGTGAGAGAGAAAAAATTTCATATTCCCTATCTTAACTGCCGGTATTACCTGCCTGTTCTGTGGGCATTTGTTTTCGCCGTGCTCTGGTATTGGAACCCTCCGGAATTACAACAATTAATGCACAAGAGTGTGTTTAATTCAAACCAACCACTTGCTTCTTTCCTCTGGCATTTATTCAAGACTGAATTTCCGGTTATTCTTTTTATCTTGTCAGCAATTATCCTCACTGCCATAAGCATTTGGAAGGAACTGACACTGATCCCTGTGATCAGTCTGCTGACAAATTTCTACCTGATGGCTCAACTGGGAATTACCAATTGGTTGCGTTTTTTGATTTGGCTCGTTATCGGATTGGTTATTTATTTTACTTTTAGCAGAAAACACAGCGTTATAGCAAAGAACCCCACCCCCGGCCCCTCCCCCAAGAGGGAGGGGAGTTGAGGAAATATTATTGAAATTGAGTAATCTAATATCGATCAAAGATTTTTGAAGCAGGATTAAAATTAGTTTTCGGAGGAGACTCAAGAATGAAAAATGAAAAATTAAGATGACAGGAATAAAAATTATAGTCCTGATAGTTGCAGGAATTATTGTAGGATTCATTAATACCCTCTCCGGAGGAGGATCGGTTATCAGTCTTTCTCTCCTGATACTTTTGGGATTGCCTGCAAATATTGCCAATGGAACCAACCGTATCAGCATCTTTCTTCAGACTTTTTCATCGGTAGGCAGTTTTACCCGTCAAAAGATGTTTACTTCGCTCAAGCCTGTCTGGCTGGGCATTCCGGCTACTATTGGTGCAATTCTCGGAGCTTACCTTGCAATTGATGTCAATGTCAAAGTCATTAACATAGCAATGTGTATTGCCATGGTTCTGATGGTATTCTTTCTTTTTTATAAACCGGATAAATGGCTCAGAGAAAATTCACAATTGCTGAAATATCCGGTCACCTGGTGGCAACTGGTTATCTTCTTTTTCGTTGGATTTTATGGAGGATTTATCCAGGTAGGGGTAGGTTACTTTTTACTGATGTCGCTGGTTCTCGGAGTGGGATATGATTTGGTCAGGGCAAATGCTGTCAAAAACCTCATCGTATTCTTTTATGCGATCTTTGCCCTTCTTGTGTTTATCATCAACGGACAGGTCAATTATCTCTATGGCCTGATCCTCTCTATCGGAAGCGTTATTGGTGCATTGATTGCGTCTTACCTGGCTGTAAAGAAAGGAGCAGGATTCATTCGTGCAGTAATCGTTCTTTCAGTTATTCTGACCATTCTTCAGATCAGCGGTCTTGTTAACTTTACGGAGTTTTTTAAGAAAATCATTTAATTTACGATATACGATTAAAGTTTTGATTCCATTCTGAAAAGTCTTCTTTTACCGAAAAGGCGCTAAGACGCTAAAAAGCGCTAAGAAGTATAGGCT
>CAZUYY010000020.1:0-14271 GCA_964624935.1 uncultured Prolixibacteraceae bacterium | reverse complement strand
TGTACAATAGTTCCGGCGATTGTGTTTCGACAAAAAATGGAACCATTCTGAATGTATAGGCATAAGGCCTGGCAGGAAGAGCATATTCATCGTGGGTCCGTGCTCCCCAACTGTCATCACCGCCCACGCCCATCTGCCTGTAATCAATGTTCAGGTCCACAAAATTCTCCCTATCAAGATCACCCGGATGGCTTCCGGCTTGCTTAAATCCCTTCATATCATCATAAGTATAAGGAAGCGCGCTGAAACAGATAAGGGAATCTCCCCGGATGAACAATCCTTTTTTATTGTCGGCAGTAAGCGTGAGCCAGCGGATATCGGTTCTGTAACCATATTCCTGGGGACGGACGTATGGGATATTTTGTTCATCCACTTTAAAGGTGTACCTTCCTACAAAGGATGCAGTATGACGGTCCCAATAGTTTTCATAGGGGCCACGGCCCAGCCACTCAACGAAGTTAAATTCAGGCCTGAGTTGCATGTTCAGACCAAAACGCGGCAATTCCGGCAAGTCCTTTTTCCCCGGATCCATTCTCACATTTACAACAACTTCTGCATCGCCATGAATAGAATATGCAATAGTTTCGCTGCCTGTACTATCCGGAAAACTATAGATGACTTGCACCTGAACCGTTGCAGGATCGACTTGTTTTGCATTCACAGATACCGGCATTCTTGTTTCGCTGGCAACAAACCACGGTTTGCAACGTTTGTGCATTCCGTTTCCGATGTCGTTATCGGTAGGAGCCCTGCGAAAATTTGGAACCGGCCCTTTCTGAATGAATTCGGTTTGATCAAATTTGAAGGAGGCCAAAATCCCTGTAGACTTGTTAAAAGAAAGGGAGAACGATTTCCCCGTGATATTAATCAGGCTGTCATTTTCTATGTAACTGACATCAGGCAGTCTTCCCTTTATTGAAGTGGGAGCCTGATCCCGGCACTGTAATCTGAATTGTTCTGATGCCAGGATATGCCCTTTTGTCAATACCCCTTTATCTGCAGTCAGCTTTAAATAGATGTTCAGAAAGGTCTCTTTAGTATTCGTTTTGTTTTTTGGTTTGTAAGGTATCTCGAATATTTTCTTTTCTTTGGGCTTCAGAGTGAACGAAGGGAGATCGCCATTGGCCGTACTCTTCCCGTCCTCCAGAATTTCCCAACTGATCTTTGTGTTTGAAAGATCATAAAAATCGTACTTGTTGAGAACTTCGAAAGACATCTTTTCAAGATCGGCTGCCGTAAATTTTACCGATTGGTAAACCTTTTCAACTTCATAATACCCGGGGTGAGGGATCCGGTCGGGAGATATCATTCCATTGCAATTGAAATTCCCATCCGTAGGAGCATTCTTTGGCCCATAATCCCCTCCGAAAGCAAAAATATCTTTTCCTTTATCATTTTTCTTCAATAATCCCTGGTCAACCCAATCCCAGATGCAGCCACCCTGCAACTGGGGATATTTTTCAATGACATCCCAGTCGTCCTGCAGGTTACCATCACTGTTTCCCATAGAATGAGCGTACTCACACATGATCAGCGGGCGTAATTGCTTTGTATATCCATACCATTTCAGATCCCAGGTCCGATAGTACATAGGGCAATAAATATCCGTGTTGTATGACATCTCAGCCCTTTCGTACTGCACCGGACGGGACTGATCACGTTTTTTTACCCAATCGTAAGTAGCAACGAAATTACAACCATTGCCTGCTTCATTTCCAAGTGACCAGATGATCACGCAGGGATGATTTTTATCACGCTCTACTACTCTTTGGGTACGGTTCAGATGTGCGGCTTGCCAGGCAGGGTTGTTTCCAAGCGTCCTGTCCGGGTTGTAACCCATTCCATGCGATTCAATGTTGGCTTCATCAATCACATAGAGGCCATATTCGTCACAGAGATCATACCAATAGGGGTCATTGGGATAATGGCAGGTCCTGACGATGTTCATATTCGCCTCTTTCATTAGTCGTAGATCTTTCATCATCAATTCTTTGGATATCACATGACCGGTAACCGGGTCAAACTCATGCCGGTTTACTCCCTTAAGTTTAACGATGACTCCATTCACCATGTACTGCCCGTTCTTAATTTCACTTGTCCGGAATCCAACATTGCAACCCGTTGATTCAGTAATTTTTTTGTCCTGATCAACCAATGAGATCACCAGATGATATAGGTTTGGAATTTCTGCGCTCCATTTGTCAGGCGCCGTAACAGCTTTTTCAAAGGTTACCGTGTCTTCAATGCCTCCGTTCAACGTAACAGGAATATATTCTGCAAAGACAATGCTTTCCGGGTCTTTTGTACGGTATAACTTTACAGACAACTGCCAGCTACTACCCGAAGGATGTGAATCTCCTGCTAAGTGATGCCGGATAATTGTTTTCAGACGCAGAAGTCCATTGGTATAATTATCAGTAAGATCTCCGGTCACCATAAAATCCCTGATCTGGTCAGAAGGAGTCGAATAGAGGTATACATCGCGGTTAATTCCGCTAAGGCGCCACATATCCTGACATTCAAGATAAGTGCCATCGCTCCAGCGGAAGACTTCGACCCCCAGGGTATTGGATCCTTTCCGGAGAAATTGTGTGATCCTGAATTCGGAGGGTGTCTTTGCGTCTTTGCTCATGCCAACTTTCTGTCCGTTGAGGTAAACGTACATGAAAGATTTCACGGCTCCAAAATGAAGAAAGACCTGCCGTCCCTTCCAGTTCTCGGGGATCGTAAAATCCATACGATATGACCCGACAGGGTTATAATCATGCGGTACATGAGGAGGATCAGGCTTCATCAGATGCGAGAATTCATAGTGCGTATTCGTATAGATCGGGTATCCATAGCCCTGCACTTCTATGGTTGATGGCACCTGTATATCTTTCCAATCAGTGACTGAAAAGTCATCTTTATAAAAGTTCATGGGTCTGGAGTCCGGGTTTTCTGACCAGTTGAATTTCCATGTGCCATTCAAAAGTTTATACCAGGGAGAAAGAGTCCAGTCGTCCAATAAAGCCGTGTGCTCATCCGCAAAAGGAATAAAAGTGGCTGCCGGAGGTTCATTGTTGATACCTGTCAAAGCAGGATTTTCCCAGTCGTTCGGAGATTTCACCTGAGCGGAGAGAAGGAGGGGAAGGACAAATAGCAAAATCGTAAAATGGCAAAATGGCAAAAGAAAATGAAATGGCAAGTTTGCAAAATGGTAAAATGTTAAAAATGAAGTATAGCGATTTGTTATCATTTGGATAATTTGTTAATGTTCGTAATTCGTAATTCGTAATTCGTAATTATTTTTTTAGCACTTGCAATTCTTCCTTTATCAACCATGGTCGTGTCATATTCCGAAAGGTCGTGTTTGCCCATTTTGACATTCTCACGGATGAATTGCATGTTTGTACTTACATTCTTTGTCAGGTAGAGATGGAATTCCTTTGCCCCGGTCTCACGGATCACTTGTTCCAGGTTATGTTCTTTTATGCCATGGCCGGGCATCAGAATGATCCTTTCCAGTGATTTACTGATCAGTTCACGGATAAGGGGCGCCCCTGTCAAAGCGCTGTCGCTTTGTCCGGAGGTCAGAATACGATCGATACCTATGGAAATAAGGTCATTAAGGGCTTCGAAGGGATCGCGGGTCATGTCGAATGCACGATGACATGTGATACCCATTGGACGCGCAATATCCCTGAGTTGTGCCATGCGATCCGTATCGATGGTTCCATCAGGATTTAAAATTCCGAAGACAACGCCATCGGCTCCATAATCTTTGGCCATCTGCACATCCTGCTTCATGATCTCAAACTCATCATGGGTATAGCATAAATCAGCGCCCCGGGGACGGATCATCACGAACAAACCAATACCAAGATGGCGTCTGGCAAACTTTATCGTGCCTGCACTGGGAGTGCACCCGCCCTCAAGCATATTTTCACAGAGTTCTACCCGGTCGGCGCCTCCTTTTTGAGCTTCGATCGCAGAAACAGCCGAATTAACACAAGCCTCGAGGATCATAGAATAAATAATTACGAATTACGAATTACGAATTTCCGAAAAATTTCAACACCGATTATGGGTTAATCAATATAATCCTAATTTTGCTTCAAAGAAATAAAACCGATCATTATGCCAGAAGAAATTGAAGTCCCGACCGAACATCTCCACGAAGAGCTTGAACATGCGGCTCATCACAGCCAGGAGAGATGGATCATGATGGTTGCCCTTACGGCAGCATTGCTGTCAGTACTTGCAGCCATCACTGCATTATTTGCAAGCCATTATGCCAATGAAGCCATGATTGAGCAGATCCAAGCTTCCGATCAATGGGCATTTTACCAGGCAAAAGGTATTAAATCGGCTGTTCTGGAAAGCAAGATGGAATTGCTGAATCAGATGGGAAAGGAAGCCGATGTTAAGGATTCCAAAAATGCGGAACGTTACAAAGATGAGCAAAAGGATATTAAAAAAGATGCAACAGAAAAGCAGGAAAATTCGGCCAGGTATCTTGTGCAGCACAATGCGCTCGCCAAAGGTGTCTCCCTGTTTCAAATAGCAATAGCAATTTGTGCAATCTCTGCACTCACGCGCAAGAAATGGTTATGGTATGGCAGTATGTTGCTGGGTATTGCAGGGATCATTTTAGTTTGGATCCTGATATAAGGACGAATAAAGTAGATTTTCTGTTTGTACAGAAAAAATGTTTTTTACTGAATGACTGAACAAATTCTTATTCTTATTTTCCTGATCCTCCTGAACGGGCTCTTTGCCATGTCTGAGATTGCTATCGTATCTTCGAGGAAATCAAGGCTGGAAGAATTGCTGCGTAAAGGGAATAAAAATGCAAAACTCGTACTGCACATTTCGGAATTCCCCAATCGCTTTCTTTCTACTGTTCAGGTGGGAATTACCTTCATTGCCATCCTGATAGGGGTATTCGGAGGTACCGGCCTGGCACATATACTCGATACAAGACTTTTCAGCCTGGGAATATCAGAGCCTCTCAGCAATAACCTGTCATTCATAATCATAATATTCCTGATCACCTTTTTTTCTATCGTTGCCGGCGAACTGGTTCCGAAGAGGATCGGGATGACTAACCCTGAATCCATTGCCATGGCCATTGCAAAACCCATGTTTGTTCTCTCGAAGATAATGTTCCCTTTTGTCTGGTTGTTAAGCACTACCACTGAATTCATTGTCAAACTTTTCGACCTCCAAAAAAAACCTGATTCACAGGTTACAGAAGAAGAAATAAAAGCTTTGCTGGAAGAAGGTACTGAAGTTGGCGAGATACAGGAAATTGAACAGGATATTGTTGAACGTGTGTTTCACCTCGGCGATCAGCGGATTGGTGCACTGATGACAAATCGCAACGATATCATCTGGCTGAATACGGATGATGACAATGATACGAATGTAAAGATCATTACCGATAATACGCATTCAGTGTACCCGCTTTGTGAGAAAGAGCTTGATCACGTCCTCGGGATCATCTATGCCAAAGACCTTCTGATAGCAATGCTCAAGGAGCCTGATCTCAATCTCAGGAAATATATTAAAAAAGTAAACATTGTTCCAAGTGATAAAAAGACCTACCAGGTGCTGGAGAAGTTCAAGGAAACGCGGATCCATTGCGGGCTTGTAGTTGATGAATTCGGAACAATCGAAGGGATTGTGACCATCAATGACATCCTGGACGGACTTGTTGGCGATATTACCGACATGGATGAACCCGAAGTTATCAAACGACCTGATGGCAGTTGGATGATTGACGGAAAACTTGCCTTTTTCGAGTTTATTCATGAATTCGAGATCGAAGAGTATGATTTTACAGGCGCCCAGTTTCACTCAATAGCAGGATTTGCGATCCATCAATTGAAAGAAATCCCCAAAACAGGGGACTCTTTTGACTGGGGGGGATATCACTTCGAGATTGTGAAGATGGACGGCAACCGGATTGACAAAATCCTTCTGACAAAGCCAGGATCCTGAATCTCCTCTTATTTTTTATGATTGTCTTTCATTTTCTGCAGGTTTTCCATTCCATGGATGTTCATGGATTTGGAGAGTTTGGAGATTGTTGATAAATCAATCAATCCGGTAATATCAAGAACGACGATCTCATCTTTTCCCTTTACAAGCATAACCATTTCTGTGATTTTGCCTTTGCTCTCAGTTTTAGTCAGAAAACGGATATTACTGCCTTCATCGTTAACAGTCATTAATTCTTTGTATTCAGGATTGTTAAAAATTGCTGAGGCTTCGTTGAAGAAAGCAGTGGCTTTGCCGGGTTTTAGTGAATCCGGTTTACAGCTTAACACTTTTAGTCCATTGAGCTGATCCATCATTTTCTTCATATCTCTCATACTCGTGTCTTTTTGATCGCCAATATTGGCAAACATCTGAAACAGCTCTTTTGAAATATTCACGGAAGTATATCCTGTCTGTGTGGCATATTTCTCATAAAATTTGTCGAATGGACTTTGAGCATTTGCAAGAAATGAGATTGTCACGAATGTGATTACGAATGTTAATTTCAGGGTTTTCATTTTATCTGTGATTTATGGGCGATTCTGGTCGCCGGGGTTAATAATTATTTGTTGATATTTATAGAATTCCGATAATTTGTTCATCTGGTCTATTCCCTTTTGAAAGGCCTGTAATTTTTGTACTTCTATCAGGCCTTTCTGAAAATTTTCCAGTTTCTGTGCCTGGTCAAGACCTGTATTAAAGTTAGCAGACAGCATGACCAGGGCATTTTTTGCCTGCTGGTAAGCAATCTCATTGTTTGCAGCATTTTTTGATGATTGGCGAATAACATCATTGCGGAAGATGAAGATTATTCCGGCCAGAATAAGAATGGCAGCAGCGATCCCGGTGAGGAAAAAGAAATGCTTTTTCCCCGTATTTAGCGGGATGGCAGGAGCTTTTTCAATTGCATTAAGGAAACGATTTTCAAATTCCGGATCGAGGAGTTCTTCTTTTCCTGATGCTGCATAAAAACGGAAAAGATCTGCATGTTCTGAAAGATGCGGTGGAACTGCCTCACGGGTGAAATAATCCCGGAGTCGCTGTTCCTCTGCAAGCGATGTGCTTCCTTCATAGAACTTTTCAAGCAGCTCTTCAATTTCTTTCAAATTCATATAACTTTTTGTTTATCATTCTTTCCCTCACTTTTTTCCTGGCTCTCGACAGGTTGACACGAATTGTATTTTCAGTCATTCCCATAATCCCTGCAATTTCTTCAAAATCATAACCTTCAATATCCCGTAATTGCATGATGGTTTTCATCTGCTCGGGGAGATTCCCGATGATCTCTTTTATTTTATCTGCCAGATCGATGAATTCCGTTTTTATTTCTATTCCTGGTTCCGGGACATCCGATTTCAGGTTTTCCAGACTTTCCACCGGATACTTTTTTGCCTTAATTTTGTCGAGGCAGAGGTTTCGTGTTGTCACTACTGCCAGGGCTTCCACACTGCGATATTCATCGAGCTTTTCCCTCCGGTTCCACAATTTAATGAAGACTTCCTGCACGATGTCCTGTGCTTCTTCGTGGTCACCAAGTAACCTGCTTGCCAGCCTGTAGAGCTTATTCTTCAGCGGGAATACCTTTATTTTAAATTCCTGGAGATCCATAATCAATAGTAAGACGATAGAATTCTTGTTCTATTACAAAATTAGACCGATTTTTTGAAGGTGCTAATCCCCACCCACAGACCAACTCCCTGACTTTTAATACCTCACCCCCTAACCCCCTCCCCCAAGAGGGAGGGGGAAGAAAAAATAAGTTAAATCATATTACTTTTGTTATTTTACCGGATTAATATACGACACTTCCTTATATTCAACTCTTCTTTCTTGGGGGAGGGGCTGCGAGTGGGATCATTAAGGTCACGGAGAGGTGGTTTTCCCTCAAAAATTGAATATAGCCTGAGTTTTGAGGAAACTCCAGCAATCAAACTGAGACACTACCCGGAGGATGGTCAATGGATTATTGAGAAATAATTTCTTTACCTTTGAAGCGGAAGGTAATACCTCAGGAAAATATAAACTAACCGTAAAAATGTAACCCTATGAATTTCATCTGTAGTGTTGATATTAATGTCCCCATTGATAAAGTAGTAACGCTGTTTAACGATCCCAACAATTTCAAAGAGTGGCAGGATGGTTTTATAAGTTATGAAACTATAAGTGGTATTCCCCGGACAACAGGAGCAAAATCAAAAATTAAGTTTGATAATGGAAAACATAAAATCGAGCTGATAGAAACCATCCAGGTGATGAATCTGCCGGCCGAGATGACGGCGCTCTATGAACATAAGCATATGGTGAACACCATGATAAACAGGTTCACTGAGCTGCCGGAGCAGAAGACCCGGTTTACCACTGATGTTGGTTACTACAAATTCATAGGATTAATGCCTAAATTAATGGGGTTGATCATGCCTGCCATGATAAAAAAGCAAAATCAAAAATGGCTTGATCAGTTCAAAAAGTTTGCTGAGAAAGAATATCAAAATCAATAATCACGGCTAAAGTCCTTATGTTTCTGGGAATTAAAAAGACGTCAAATCCTTTAATAAACCATGCCGGAAGAAGTTGACAAGAAAACAGTGTTTTCGTTGTTTGAGGTGACGCGGAGTATTCAGAGAACACTCTCGGAAAGATATACCAGTGCATTCTGGGTCAAAGCCGAGATGAGCAAATTGAACTATTACAGCCATTCCGGACATTGTTACCCTGAACTTGTCGAGAAACACGACGGAAAAATAATTGCCCAGGTTAAATCAAATCTCTGGAAGGATGATTACCAGGCAGTTAATGAAAAATTTTTAAATGTCCTGCATGAACCTCTGAAAGACGGTATTAAAATTTTATTCCTTGCCAGGATTTCATTTGATCCTGTTTACGGACTTGCTTTACGGATAATCGATATTGATCCTGCCTTTACATTAGGCGATCTGGAAAAGGAAAAACAGGAGACCATAAAGAAGCTGAAAGAAAAAGGGGTGTTCAGTAAAAATAAAGCGTTAAAGGTTCCCTTGCTTCTTCAGCGGATTGCAATTATTTCAGTTGAAACAAGCAAAGGCTACGCTGACTTCTTAAATGTGCTGGACACCAACCCCTGGAGTTATAAATTTTTTCACTTTCTGTTTCCTTCACTTTTGCAGGGAGAGAAAGCTGTTGAGTCTATTACCCGGCAGCTTGAACGGATAAAAAAGGTTATTGGCCATTTTGATGCTGTGGCTATCATCCGCGGTGGAGGAGGAGATATAGGGCTATCCTGTTTTAATAACTTCGACCTCGCAACAGTAGTTGCTCTCTTCCCGATCCCAGTTATTACGGGGATCGGACATACCACAAATGAAACGGTAGTGGAAATGATTTCCTATTCCAATGCAATTACCCCGACGAAGTTAGCAGAATACCTTCTCCAAATCTTTCACAACTTTTCAGTACCGGTTCACAAGGCCGAAGAAAAGATCAGCGAGAAGTCAAAAAGGACCATTAAAGATGAGAAGGAGAAACTGCAATCTGAAGTCAAACTGTTTCGTTCCGTCACAGAGAACATCCTGATTGAACATCGCAACCAGATCAAGCGACAGGTTCAGCGTATCCAGCAGTATTCCATTTTCCTGGTGAAGATGCAAAAAGAATATATTGACAACCTTATTAATAATACCAAAAGAGGAGTCAGTGCATTGTATGTTACCATGAACTCTGAAATCAGGCACCTAAGTGCTAATCTGAAAAAAGACAGTATAGTTCAACTCAGCCGGATTAAAATGCTGTTGACTGGTGTTGAAAACAATGTTGCCAATATGAGTCCCCGGAATGTGCTTAAAAGAGGTTACAGCATAACCCTGGCAAATGGAATATCAGTTAAAAATATCAAACAGGTCAAAGAGAATGATCTCATTGAAACAATCGTGTTTGATGGAAAAATAAACAGTGTGGTAAAATCAATAAAAAAACAACATCATAATGAGTGAATCAATCAATTACACAGAAGCCTTCGAGGAACTACAGACAATTGTAAGCGAGATCGAGAAAGGGGAAATTTCAGTTGATGAGTTATCTCAAAAGGTAAAGAGAGCTTCACATCTGATTAAAATATGTAAAACAAAGCTCACGACAACAGAAGAAGATGTCAATAAGATACTCAAAGAATTGGACACTGTTGCAGGGGAGAAAGAATGAGAGTAATCATCATACTACGTTTTAAACCAAAATCCAGTTTCTGTGTAACCTCAGGAGAAAGTGGTTATCACTTTTTATTACTCCCCAATTTTTCATAAGCATCCTGGCGGTTAGAATATGCCATCGTGTTATTCGGGTCAATTTCAAGTACCCTGGAGTAATCAGCAATGGCATTCTCCCATTTTCCAAGGTTTCCATAGGCAAGTCCACGGTTGTAATAGGCATCTGTATAATTGGGGTCAACCGTGATCGCCATGGTGTAATCAGCTATTGCCTTATCCCATTGCCCAAGTTTAAAATAATCAACGCCGCGGTTTGAATATGCCTTAGCGTATTTTGGATCAATCTCTATTAACCTGGAATAATCGGCAATTGATTTATCTACCTGCCCGATCTTGCTATATGCAATACCACGGTCATAGTAAGCTTCTTCAGATTCAGGGTCAATAGCTAATACTTTGGAGAAATCAGCTATTGCCATATCATACTGACTAAGATTACCGTAAACAAAGCCACGGGTCAACAAGGCTCTTGGCGAGTCCGGGGTCTTTGCAACATTATCATTCCAAAGCGTCAGATCATCTTTCCAGACTTTATTTCTTTCATAGGTAAACCAGGAATTTGATCCTATGATAATAATGAAGATGGTAATTGCGATGTATTTATATCTGTTCCAGAGTAACAGGTATAGGCCCGAAGTCAGGATCAGGAAAAATCCAAATGATGGAAGATAGGTACGGTGTTCGAAAATGATGTCAGCTATCGGGATAATGCTCGATTCGATCGATAAGGTGAGAAAGAACCAGAAAATGCCGAAAGAAATGATTCTGTATCTTTTAAAAGAGAATACAGCAAGAACGATCAAGAATACAAGTACAAGGAAACTTAGCAGGGTTCTCATCTCAAAAAAAGAGGTCGAGACCGGGAAATCATAGTCCAATATCTGATTTACCGGCAGGAAAAAAAGCTGGATATATTTTACAATAACACTGAACTGGGTAAGAAAATAATTCAGTGAGGTGATAGAATAGGGATGTCCAAGCATCGGAGGGAGCGGCTTGAAAATGTTGAATGAAGACTTTAACGGTATGATAATGATTATTCCTATAAATGCTGCAATTAACAGGATAACCCGATAGTCCCTGAAATTTCTTGAAAACTGCTTCTTTGTCCTTAAAAAGAAAAATTCAATGAGTACGATAGTGAAAGGAAGCGTGAATGCATTTTCTTTTGTCAGCATAGCCAAAACAGCAGAAACCAATGAACCAATAAACAATAATACTTTTGATCTGTTCCCTTTGTCTGAAAGCCGTGCCTTAACATAAAAGGCGATTGAAAGGAGATAGAACATGGCAACCAGAGTTGTAAGACGCTGAACGATATAGGTGACAGATTGAGTTGCAAGAGGGTGTGAAACAAACATCAAAGCCGTAAAGAAAGCAATAATTTTTTTTTGCTTTGCAATAGGATAATCTTTCAAGACAGGGGAGGAAAAGATCAACAATGTAAGTAACCAGACAAGGCAGGCATTGATGAGATGGATGACCAGGTTAACGAAATGGTAGTAATGGACATCAAGCTGGTTAAAATGATAATTAAGTGCAAAAGTGAACATGCCAACCGGACGTGAGGGATAAGTGTTCCACCAGGCTTTTACATCCGCCAAATTCCGGATGTCGGGATTATTGACGATGCGGGATATATCGTCAAAATGAAATGAACAGTCGAAAGAATTGGAATAAATTTTAATTCCTAAAAGGATTATAATAGCCAATGCTACCCAATCAATATATCGGTTTTTTTTAACCTGTTTTACCGGTTGAGAACCTTTTTTAAGTGGATACTTCTTTTGTGTTCCTGTTTTTAATGGTTCTTTCATCAGCTTGGATATTTGATTTCACGCCAAAATTCAACATTTCCGCGATAATTACCAAACTGATTTTCTCAGCTTGATTCTATCAAGAAGGTCAAAATAACTTTTCAACGCAGGCGCATCTTTGAAAAGAAACAAATTTGTTTATTTTTGCAAGGATCAAATCCCTGAATTATTAACCCTTAACAAGTTTAGCTATGTTTAAAGGACATCCCAAAGGACTTTTCGTGGCATTTTTCACTAACATGGGTGAGCGGTTTGGCTTCTACACTATGATCGCCATCCTGGCCTTATTCATCCAGGCGAAATTCGGTTTCGATTCAACCCGTGTAAGTTTGATATATGGAATCTTCATGGCCATGCTATATGGCTTGCCAATTCTCGGCGGCCTGATGGCAGATAAATGGCTTGGTTACGGAAAGACTATTAGTTTCGGTATTATTGTCATGTTTCTCGGTTACCTGTTGTTATCCATTCCGTCAGTACATGGTGAAGGCCTGGGCCTTGTTATCTGTGCCCTGGGGGTGATTGCACTGGGTACCGGCCTTTTCAAAGGCAACCTCCAGGCGCTTGTAGGTAACCTTTATGATGATCCGAAATACAGTGCTGTGAGGGACCGTGCCTTTAATATATTTTATATGGGGATAAACATCGGTGCAATGTTTGCTCCGACAGCCGCAGAAAAGGTCAGTAACTGGATCCTTGGTACATACCATTATACTTATGATGCTAACATTCCTGCTTTGGCAAATAATTGTATCACCGGGAAATTGGTTGATGCACCTGCTTATCTTGCCATTGCACAGCACCAGGATGCATCTGTGAGCCTTGGCACCCTTCAGCAATTTTCGACCAGCTACCTTGATGCCCTTGGTAAATCTTATCATTATGCCTTCAGTGTTGCATGCCTCAGCCTTGTTATCTCTATGTTTATTTTCTGGATCTTCAGGAAACATTACAAACAAGCCGATCTGACAGAAAAGCAGAAATCAAAAAGCCAGGAATATAAAGCACAGGTTATAGAACTAACTCCGAAGCAGATCCGTGAACGTTTAATCGCATTATTTCTGGTCTTCTTCGTTGTAATTTTCTTCTGGATGTCGTTTCAACAAAATGGGCTATGCATGACCTTCTTTGCCCGGGATTACACACAACCCACGGTAGGGAAATTCACTAATCTGTTCTTCGATTTATTTGGATTACTATCTATCTTTCTTTCAGTAATTGGATTTGTTTACCTTGTGAAAAAAAGGAGCTCGGCTACCGCAAGGATTATCGGTGGCATCGTTTTTGCCGGTTTTGCTGTTGTTGCAGTATTAAGGTATATGGGTTACCAGGATGTGAATCCCTTTACTCCTCAGAAATTCCAGCATTTTAATCCTTTCTTCATTGTGGCACTGACACCACTTATTATAGGAGTATTTGGATGGCTGAACAAACGAGGTAAAGAACCATCAGCTCCACGAAAGATAGGCTACGGTATGTTTATCACTGCTATTGCTTTCTGCATACTTATTTTCGCTTCGATCGGCATGCCGAGTCCCCATTCACTGAAGTTGCTGGGACGGACAGTAGCGTCACCCGATGTACTGGTTTCTCCTTATTATCTGGTGGTCACATATTTCATTCTGACCATTGCAGAGTTATTTTTGAGTCCGATGGGAATATCATTTGTCTCCAAAGTGGCTCCTCCCAAATACAAAGGAACTATGCAGGGTGGTTGGTTTGCAGCCACAGGGATTGGTAATTTCCTTCTCTTTGTAGGAGGATGGTTGTGGGGATTTATGCCATTGTGGGGATTGTGGCTGGTTCTTGTGATAGCCTGCCTGATGTCGGCGCTCTTTATCTTTTCAGTCATGAAAAGACTGGAACGCGTCACTACGGGTTAATCTTCATTCACATGTTGTAGATCGAAAGGTACTCCAATTTTAGCACCTTCGGCGATCAGGTCATCCACGATTGGTTTCACGAGAGGAACACCATGCTCATGGTTGAACCTCTCGTATTCAAATTCCTTTTCACCGGCTACAAGGATCTCCTCGCGGCCAACAGCCAAAGGGGAACTCTTCAGGAGTTTAATCATGTCGTCCATTTGATTTCTGAAATCGAAGACCGGCCTGAAGGAATCGATATTCACAGCCATAAAGAAATGGGATACACACGTAGGATCAGGCTTTCCGGGTGATCCTACTAAACCCAGG
>CAZUYY010000019.1:13396-14277 GCA_964624935.1 uncultured Prolixibacteraceae bacterium | reverse complement strand
TCCGGCATTTAAGCCAGCTAAAACCTTCGTTAAAAAGGTGAAGTCATCGGTGAAAGCGAAGTAATTAATAAACATTTTGATCATGCCAAGCGGTAAAAAAAGAAAGAAACACAAAATGTCTACACACAAGCGAAAAAAACGCTTGCGTAAAAACAGACATAAGAAAAAGTAAGCATCTGACCTCTGTCTTTTGCTTTATGTAACATCGGAAGACAGAGGTTAAATGTTATTTCCTCGCCCATTGCCTGCTACAATTCCTTAGGTCATTGACATCACTGGTAACCTGCCGGTGAACAGGAATTAAAAAAATTTTAAATGTGAATAAGGAATTAATCATCAATTCGACCTCCAATGAGGTCGAAATCGCGCTTCTCGAGGAAAAGCTGCTCGTTGAATTAAACAAGGAGAAATCCAATAGTGAATTTGCCGTCGGCGACATCTACCTTGGAAGGGTCAAGAAGATCATGCCAGGGCTGAATGCTGCCTTTGTGGATGTAGGGTATGGAAAAGATGCATTTCTGCATTACCTTGACCTAGGACCTCAGATCAACTCCCTTATAAAATACATCAAAGCAGGATTTTCCAACACTGCCGGTCTTTCCATTTCAGAGCAAAAGATGGAAGAAGACATTCAGAAATCGGGGCGTATCAATAATGTATTGAAACCGAACCAGCAGATCCTGGTTCAGGTTGCAAAAGAACCCATATCAACTAAGGGCCCACGCGTAACTTCAGAACTTTCATTTGCCGGAAGATACATTGTACTGATTCCTTTCTCAGATAAGATTTCAATATCACAGAAAATCAAGAGCCCGGATGAGCGGAACAGGCTAAAACGCCTCATTGCAAGTATAAAACCAAAAAATTGCGGAGTGATCATC
>CAZUYY010000019.1:0-13386 GCA_964624935.1 uncultured Prolixibacteraceae bacterium | reverse complement strand
GAGGGTAAACTGGTAGCCGACCTCGACAGCGATCTCCGGAACCTTTATAAAAAATGGGAGATCACGTCTCAAAAGTTACCTACGGCCAAGGCACCCCAAAAGATCATCGGTGAGATTGACCGTACCTCAGCCATTCTGCGGGATGTTCTGAATGAAGACTTTAATAACATTATTGTCAATGATCCTGCTCTGCACGAGGAAATAAGAAGCTACATTCAGAAGATTTCCCCTGATAAAGTCAACATCGTAAAACTTCATACAGGGAAAATCCCCATTTTTGAATATTACGGCATTGATAAACAGATCAAATCCTCATTCGGGAAGACGATCACCATAAAAAGTGGTACTTACCTGATCATTGAGCATACAGAAGCCCTTCATGTAATAGATATCAACAGCGGGCACCGTGTAAATTCCGAGCAGAACCAGGAAGCCAATGCACTCGAGGTAAACCTTGAAGCAGCTACGGAAGTTGCCAGACAGCTTCGTCTTCGCGATATGGGAGGGATCATCGTGATCGATTTCATCGACATGAACCAGGGAGCCAACCGTCGTAAACTCTTTGACCGGCTCAAGGACGAGATGAAAAAAGATCGTGCCAAGCATTCCATTCTTCCACCCAGTAAATTTGGCCTTGTCCAGATCACACGCCAACGGGTCCGCCCTGAGATGAACGTCCAGATACTGGAAAAATGCCCTACCTGCGATGGTTCTGGGGAGATCCGTCCCAGCATCCTGATAACCGATGATATCGAGAACAACCTCAGTTACCTGATCCGCGAACAGAATGAAAAAAACCTGCTGCTTTGCGTGCATCCATATATCTATGCCTATTTTACGAAAGGCCTTTTCAACAGAAAATGTAAATGGTTCCTAAGGTTTAAGCGAAGGATAAAACTCCACCCCATGCCCTCCTATCATTTCCTGGAATATCACTTTTTTAATAAGGCAGGAGACGAGATAAAAATGTAAATAGCAAAAAGGTAAAATAGCAAAATGGCAAAAATTCGTAACGCGGTACTAAAATAATCAGAACGTAAAATTCTACACCCAACACCCAGTACCCAACACCTAATACCCAATACCCGCAAAATTAATCTAAAACCGCAAACCTATATGTCAGTCGTTGTAAGTGGAATACGGCCAACGGGCAATCTTCATCTCGGGAACTATTTCGGGGCGCTGACAAGTTTTGTCCGGATGCAGGAAAAAAACCAATGTTTTTTCTTTATTGCCGATTATCATTCCCTTACCACACATCCGACACCTTTCGATCTTCACGGGAATGTCAGGACGGTGCTTGTTGAATTTCTTGCCTGTGGCCTCGACCCAGAGAAAGCAACCATTTATATTCAGAGTGATCTTCCGGAAACAGCAGAGCTGTACCTGCTGCTAAACATGAATGCCTATGTAGGCGAACTGGAACGCTGTACTTCTTTCAAGGAAAAGATCCGTCAGCAACCGCAGAATATCAATGCCGGACTCCTCACCTACCCTACGCTTATGGCAGCCGATATCATACTCCACAGGGCAGATAAAGTACCGGTTGGTAAAGACCAGGAACAGCACCTCGAAATGACTCGCACTTTTGCTAACCGATTCAACCGCTTGTACCATGTCGACTATTTCCCGGAACCGGTTGCTTATACATTTGAAGAAAACCTTATTAAGATCCCCGGACTGGATGGCAGTCTCAAAATGTCTAAATCGGAGAATGAAAACAGCTCAATTTTCCTGGCCGATCCTCCTGAGGTAATCCGGAAAAAAGTAATGCGTGCCGTTACCGATGCAGGTCCCACAGAAATGAACCAACCTAAGCCTCAGGCTATAGAGAACCTCTTCAGCCTTATGAAAACAGTATCGGCTCCTGAAACTTATGCTCAGTTTAACGACCTTTATAATACCCGCCAAATCCTTTACGGTGATATGAAAAAACAATTGGCAGAAGATATTATCCTTTTCACTGAACCTTTACGGAACAAGATAAAAGAGCTGAATGCCAACGAAGCATACCTGAAAAAGGTAGTCTTACTGGGTGCTGAAAAAGCTCATGCCAGTGCTCAAAAGACCATCCGGGAAGTCAGGGATATCATTGGCTTCAGAAGCTTTTAACCAGGAATTTTGCTCCCAATATTCACATGCCCGATACCTCACCAATCCAAGAAACCATTATCCTCGTTGGCGTTGCCCATCATCAGCAGGACCAGGTTACTGAGGAAGAATACCTGGAAGAACTCGCATTTTTGGTGGATACTGCAGGTGGAGTGACCGTAAAAAAATTCATCCAGAAACTGGAGTACCCCGATCCGAAAACTTATGTGGGCAAAGGGAAACTGGAAGAAATACGATCTTATATTTCCGCCCAGGATGTGGATATTGCTGTATTTGATGATGAGCTCTCTCCTAGCCAGATCCGGAATATAGAGAATGGACTCCACTGCAGGATCCTCGATCGCAACAACCTGATCCTTGATATCTTTGCAAAAAGGGCCCGTACGGCCCACTCGCGCACACAGGTCGAGCTGGCGCAATGCGAATACCTGCTTCCACGCCTTACTCGTATGTGGACCCATCTGGAGAAACAGCGTGGTGGTATTGGGCTCAGAGGTCCAGGTGAACAGGAAATAGAAACCGACCGTCGTATCCTTCGTTACAGGATATCTTTACTAAAGAAAAAACTCGAGGAAATCGACAAACAAAAAGCCACACAGCGTAAGAACCGCCGTGGGTTGGTCCGGGTTGCACTTGTGGGTTACACAAACGTCGGGAAATCAACAGTGATGAACCTTCTCAGTAAATCGGATGTCTTCGCTGAAAATAAACTGTTTGCGACGCTCGACACTACCGTCCGCAAAGTGGTCATTAATGATCTGCCGTTTTTGTTATCGGATACTGTCGGATTCATCCGGAAACTGCCCCACACCCTGGTTGAATCTTTTAAATCCACCCTGGATGAAGTACGTGAAGCCGATATTCTGATCCATATTGCGGATATCTCGCATCCAACCTTTGAAGAACAGATTGAGGTGGTGAATCAGACCCTGACAGATATCGGTGCTTCCGACAAACCCACGATCATGCTGTTCAACAAGATCGATCAGTATTCCCATGTAATAAAAGACGATGACGATCTTACTCCTGTTCAGAAAGAAAATCTCACCCTCAATGACCTTGAAAACACCTGGATGGCGAAGAGTCATTTACCGTCGATTTTTATCTCTGCAACTGAAAAAACAAACATTGATCTCCTGAAAAATATGATTTATGAGGAAGTGTTGAAGATCAGAAAACAACGATATCCTGCGTTAACCTGAGCTTTCAAAAGATCGTACGCGCAGGATTAAAGTGCAGGATTGATCAGGATTTATTTATTACCTTTGCTTCATCAGTACTGAGATTATTATTATTCCCGGATGAAAAAATATCACCTGCTTCTGTTATCGATCCTTTCGGGATTGCTTATGGCGGCAGCCTGGCCGATGAGAGGATTCCCCGGGTTAATATTTATGGGGTTTGTACCATTACTGATCATCGAAGATTTCATTTACAGGCATCCCGGAAAATTTATTAAATACAGTTTGTTCTTTTACACCTACCCGGCTTTCCTCATCTGGAACTCCCTGACCACCTGGTGGATATACAACTCAACCGGTGTCGGGGCAATCGTCGCCATTTCGGTTAATGCCCTTTTCATGATGATCATCTTCCAGTTTTTTCATTTTACACGGAGAAAACTGAAGAATGATCTTTCTGCCTATGCTGCGCTGGTCTGCTATTGGATGGCCTTTGAATACCTTCATCTCAACTGGGACCTCAACTGGCCCTGGCTTAACCTTGGCAATGGGTTTTCATCCTATTACAAGTGGGTGGAATGGTATGAATATACCGGCACATTTGGTGGAACAATATGGGTTCTGGTGGCAAACATCCTGTTGTTCCTGCTCATTTACCCGGGTTCTTTTAAATTGAAACGGTTTTCAGAAAAGCTTAAAATAAGGGATTTCATCCTGATTCTTTTGTTCATGGCCTGGATTATAGTTCCATTGAACATTTCGAATTCAATTTATCATTCCTATAAAGAAAAAAACAACCCGGTAACAATTGTCGTAGTCCAGCCGAACCTCGATCCATACAAGGAACAATATACCGTTCCACCGGTTGAAGTCGTGGGAAAGATCATGAAACTGGCTGAGCCTTACCTTGACAGCAGTACCAACTTCCTGGTTGCACCTGAATCGGCCATCCAGGAATACATGTGGGAGAATGACATCAATACCTTTAGGAGCATCGCCTTGCTAAAAGATATCACAAGACAATATCCCAAACTGAATCTTCTTGTCGGAGGCTCCACCCGGCATGAATTCGGCCCCGGGGAAGAAGTTAGTAATACGGCAAGGAAGTATTCCGATGCCGATATTTATTATGATGAATACAACACTGCCATGCTTCTTAATTCAAGAGATAGCATCCAGTTGTATCATAAATCGAAACTAACCCCCGGTGTAGAGATCCTTCCCACATACAAACATTTTAAACTCCTGGAGAAATTGGCTATCAATCTGGGGGGAACAGTCGGGAGCCTGGGTATTGACAAGGTCCGCAAGGTATTTACTACAGTCAATACTGTGCGGGTATCTCCTATAATCTGCTATGAATCTATTTTCGGTGAGTTTTTCTCGGAATTCGTCTGGAACGGGGCAGAACTGATGATAATTATTACCAACGATGGCTGGTGGGGCAATACCTCCGGACACCGCCAGCATTTTTCATTTGCTGCCCTGAGGGCGATAGAAACACGACGCAGCATAGCACGTTCAGCCAATACCGGGATCTCAGCCTTTATCGATCAGCGCGGTGACCCGCATCAGGTAACCGCGTATTGGGAACCGGCAGCGATCAAAGGCGTTCTCAATGCCAACGACAAACTGACCTTTTATGTCAGGCATGGGGATTATCTTGCCAGGATTGCAACAATTTTTGGTGGAGTTCTGTTTCTACTCAGTCTCCTGATGCATTTTATTCATAAGAGAAGAATTTTTTACAAATAGTACTTCATTAGATTTTATCTTCTTACCCCAACATATCATGAAGATCCAAAGATTTCTTATAATTCTGATCCCGATTATCCTGATTTCCGGATCATGCAATAATTCAACCCGCAATCAAAAAGCAGGAAATGAAAAGCAGGAAGAAACTATTAAAATTTCGCCTTTCAACGCTGACTCTGCTTACGCTTATGTGAAGGACCAGGTGGATTTTGGTCCACGGGTTAACAATACTTCTGCTCATGAAAAATGTGCAGATTTTCTCATCAGGAAACTAAAGAAATTTTGCCCTGATGTGATCGTCCAAAATGGCCAGGTAAAAGCTTTCAATGGTAAAATGCTGAATTTCAAAAATATCATTGCCTCATATAATCCAGCTACAAATGACAGGATTTTCATTTGTTCTCATTGAGATTCCAGGCCTTTCGCCGATCATGATCCCGATGTTAAGAAACACAATACCCCCATCGATGGTGCTAATGATGGCGCCAGTGGTGTAGGTGTCCTACTTGAAATTGCACGTCAGTTAAGTATTTCCGCCCCTGCCATCGGAGTCGATATCATATTCCTGGATGCAGAAGATTATGGAGCCCCTGAAGACACACCACGGGATGAGCATTCGGAAGACTGGTGGGCACTTGGATCCCAATATTGGGCAAAGAATCCCCATAAAGCCAATTATTTTGCAAAATACGGGATCCTTCTTGATATGGTTGGAGCTCCCCAGGCCACTTTCATGGAAGAAACCTATTCCATGCAATATGCCCCGGCAGTCGTAAGAAATGTATGGGATATCGCAAGTAAACTCGGATATTCAGCTTATTTCCCATTTGAAGAAGGCGGTTACATCACAGATGATCATCTTTTTATCAACAAGGAACTTAACATCCCTACTATCGATATCATCCATCTTGAAAGAAAAAGTAATGGTGATATCGGTTTTTATCCTTACTGGCACACGACGAATGATAATATGAATTCCATCGATAAAACCACACTGGATGTCGTTGGAAAAACTTTGATGGCAGTGATTGCAAACGAAAAGTGATCAGAGTAATTCGTTTGCGAGGTTAGCAAGCTCCGACCGTTCTCCTTTTTCCAACCGCACATGTGCATATAGCGGATGTTTCTTGATCCGGTCTATCAGTGTGGAAAGTCCGTTACTCTGGGAATCAAGATAGGGTGTATCGATCTGGAAAATATCGCCGGTAAAGATGATCTTGGTATTCTCTCCTGCCCGCGTTATGATTGTCTTTACTTCATGGGGAGTCAGGTTCTGTGCTTCATCGACAATAAAACACACATTTGAAATACTCCTACCGCGGATGTAAGCCAGTGGAGTGATTGTCAGTTTTTCATTTTCGATAGAATCTGTAATCACTTTGTATTCTTTATCTTTTTCGCCATATTGGTTCTGGATGAATTTCAGGTTGTCCCACAACGGTTCCATATAAGGATTGAGCTTTGATTTGATGTCTCCGGGAAGGTATCCAATATCTTTATTACTAAGCGGCACTATCGGGCGTGCCAGGTAAATTTGTTTGAAGTTTCGCCTTTGTTCCAGTGCTCCGGCAAGCGCCAGTAATGTTTTTCCTGTTCCTGCAATTCCCTGAAGGGTCACCAGTTTCACGTTTGGATTAAGAATAGCATGAAAAGCAAACACCTGTTCTGCATTGCGGGGAGTGATCCTGTAACAGGCATGCTTTTCAATTTTTTCAATTCTTTCCGATTCCGGATTATAGAATGTAAGCGCAGAAGTTTTTCCGTTTTTAATGATAAAATAGTGATTGGGAACCGGGTTGGTAATACCAACATATTCAGGAGGTATTGAGCCATCAGTATAGATCATATCGATAACAGCCTTTTCTATGCCTTCGATAAGTGTCTTTCCGGAATAAAGCGAATCAACATCCTTTATCTTTCCGGTCTCAAAATCCTCGGCAGGGATGTTTAACGATTTTGCTTTAAGGCGGAGATTAATATCCTTGGTTACCAGTACAACCCGTTTGCCGGGGTTTTCAGCGATCATTATGAGTGCTGCATTCAGGATCCGGTGATCGGGTTTGTTTTCGCCAAATACCTTCACGGCATCCAGTTCACTCTGTTCGTTCATCACCACTTTGAATTTGCCTCCTTTAGGGTGATTCAGCGGGATCCAATCGGTCAGCGTGCATTTATCCGAAAGCTTATCCATGATGCGTATAAACTCACGGGCTTCAAAATTAATGGTATCGTTCCCTTTCTTAAAGTTATCAAGTTCTTCAAGAACGGTTATAGGGATCGCAACATCATTATCCTCAAAACTGTTGAGAGCATTGTGGTTATAAAGGATAACCGAGGTGTCCAGGACGAATATTTTTTTCTCGGCGGACTTGGATTTTACCATAATATGTATTTTAGTTCATCCAAATGTACTTGAAGAACGATCGCCCGGAGCAAGATATTTCATCAAGATATAAACAACAGGATGTTCACTGCACGGAACAACCCGGAAAAGGTTTCTCACTTGAAATATTCTGAAGGATGAGACAATTCGTTTTATCTTTGTAACAAACTTGGCCTTTAACAAGGATATGTTGAATTTAACCTCTATGCCTGAAAAGAAACTTTTTCTTCTTGATGCCATGGCCCTTATCTACAGGGCCTTTTATGCGTTGAACAAGAATCCCCGCATCAATTCAAAAGGATTGAACACTTCTGCCATTATGGGCTTTGCCAATACACTATTTGATGTATTGAAGAATGAAAGACCTACACATATCGGTGTTGCTTTCGACACGGCTGCACCGACGCAAAGGCATGTTGATTTCACTGATTATAAAGCGCAACGGGAAGAAGCGCCCGAAGACCTGATTGCATCTTTACCCTATATTCGTGAACTGATCGAAGCATTTAATATCCCCACTCTGATCCTTCCCGGGTACGAAGCCGACGATATTATCGGGACGCTTGCAAAGAAAGCTGAAGCGAATGGATTTCTTACCTATATGATGACTTCGGACAAGGACTTCGGACAACTGGTGAGTGATAGGACCCTGATCTACAGACCTTCAAAATTCGGTAATCCTGCTGAGATATGGGGACCCAAAGAAGTATGCGAAAAGTTCGGGATTGAAAGGCCTGAGCAGGTTAAAGATATCCTTGGCATCTGGGGCGATGCCTCGGACAATATTCCCGGCATCAAAGGAATAGGAGAAGTTGGTGCTAAAAAACTGATCGCAGAATTCGGCAGTGTTGAAAACATGTTAGCAAATGTTCAGGAAATCAAAAATGAGAAACTTCGTGAAAAGGTAGAAGCCAATAAGGAAATAGCACTCCTATCGAAACAACTGGCCAGCATCATCCTGGATGTGCCCGTTCAATTTGAAGAAGATAAGCTTGTTCTTGAACCTCCTGATAAAGATCGTCTGAAAAAGCTTTTTGATGAACTTGAATTCAGAACATTTGCACAAAGGGTATTTACATGGCTGTCTGTAAATCCATACACCGGTTCACCTGAACTCCATGATGAAGGAAATAAAATAATATCTCCACCGGAAAAAGGTAAACAACAGGCAGAAACTTCCAGCCAACAACTCTCAATGTTCACCAATGCACAAAATCCTGCTGTTATAAATTTAGAAGGTATTGATCAAAATTCAACTTTCAACACCATTGAAAACACGCCTCACACATATCATCTGGCTGATACAGCCGAAAAACGAAAAGAACTTGTCCATCTCCTGAAAAACCAGAAATTATTTTGTTTTGATACTGAAACCACCGGCCTTGACATGCAGGAAGCCGAGCTGGTAGGGATGTCTTTTGCCTTTAAACCCCATGAAGCCTGGTATGTGGCCTTACCGGAAAATTACAATGATTCACTTCAGATCGTACAGGAATTTAAAACGGTATTTGAAGATCCAACTATCGAAAAGATAGGTCAGAATATGAAATTCGATCTGTCCATGTTAAAGTGGTACGATATTGAAGTAAAGGGAAAGCTGTTCGATACCATGCTGGCTCACTATCTTCTTCAACCGGATCAGCGTCACAATATGGATTTCCTCTCGGAAGCCTATCTTGGTTATAAAACTGTTCCAATCGAGGCGTTGATCGGGAAAAAAGGACCGAATCAACTAAATATGAGGGCCGTAGAGCCGGAGATAATCAAAGAATACGCAGCAGAAGATGCCGATGTTACCTTGCAACTAAAACAGCTATTCGAACCAATGCTTACCTCAACAAATAGCCTGGAGTTATTTGAAAAGATTGAAATGCCGCTGGTTCCGGTGCTTGCCTCCATGGAGTTGGAAGGTATAAAGCTTGATTCGCCTGCACTTCATGAATACTCATCAGAACTTTTAAAGGAGATCCGACAACTCGAATCAGGGATATTTGAAGATGCTGGCACCACTTTCAACATTGCGTCTCCGAAACAACTGGGGGATATCCTTTTTGAACGGCTTAAAATAATTGACAATCCAAAGCAAACGGCGACAAAACAATATTCTACAGGAGAAGACATACTGGTTAAACTAATCAACAAACATCCTATCGTTCAGAAAATATTGGATTACCGTTCACTAACAAAACTAAAATCCACGTATGTTGACGTATTACCAACATTAGTCAGTGCAAGGGACGGACGTATCCATACCTCATACAACCAAGCCGTAGCTGCTACAGGAAGATTAAGTTCAAACAACCCAAATTTGCAGAATATCCCGATCCGTACTGAAAAAGGCAGGGAGATCCGCAAAGCATTTGTCCCGCGGAGTGAAAACTACCTGTTGCTTTCTGCAGATTATTCTCAGGTTGAGTTGAGGATCATAGCCCACCTGAGCAACGATCGTGAAATGATTTCCGATTTCAATGCAGGGCTTGATATTCATGCAGCCACGGCTGCAAAAGTTTATGGGGTAAAGCTTGAAGATGTGACCCGTGAGATGCGGAGAAATGCCAAGGCTGTGAATTTCGGGATCATTTACGGGATGTCATCTTTTGGTTTGTCTGAACGCCTGAACATTCCACGAAAGGAAGCCGCTGATATTATTCAGCAGTATTTCAGCAGATACACCGGAATCAGGTCCTACATCGATCAAACCATTATCTCTGCTAAAAAGAACGGCTATGTAGAGACTATGATGAAACGCAGAAGATATCTGCGCGATATCAACAGTGGAAATGCCACTGTTCGTGGTTTTGCGGAGCGAAATGCCATCAATGCACCCATCCAGGGAACCGCAGCCGACCTTATAAAAATCGCGATGATCAATATCTTCAGGGAGTTCTCACGACTCGACCTGAAAAGCAGGATGATCCTCCAGGTACATGACGAACTTGTTTTCGATGTTCACAAAAATGAGGTCGAACAAGTAAGGGCCTTGGTAGACGATAAAATGAAAAATGCCATTCCACTGGATGTTCCTGTTGTAGTTGAGATCAACACAGGAGAAAACTGGCTCGAAGCACATTAAGGGAATTACGATTGGACGATATACAATTTTCGATTAAATTGTGGGATTGTGGATTTTCGATTTTATTTTTTCTTTTACGATCTTTGTCCACAAATAATTGTAAATCGTAAATTAACAAATTCATTCGTAAATCGTATATCGTCCAATCGTAAATTGAACTGACTTTATAAACTTTATGAACATTATAAACTTTTAACTTAATCTTCATGAGTTATAGCACTGACAAACGAGTGGTAATGACCTTGGACGCAGGAGGTACGAATTTTGTATTTTCTGCAGTACAGGCTGAAAAAGAGATCATTGAACCTATCATCCAGTCTGCCAAGGGCGAAAATCTTGAAATAATCCTGAAAAATATCATTGAAGGATTCAACAGGGTAAAATTAAAGATCAATAAAAAACCCGTTGCTATCAGCTTCTGCTTTCCAGGGCCGGCAGATTACGAAAACGGGATCATTGGCGATCTACAGAATCTGCCATCATTTAAAGGAGGCGTTGCCCTGGGCCCCATGCTTGAAGAAACTTTTAACATTCCTGTGTTCATTAATAATGACGGCGATTTATTTGCCTATGGTGAAGCAATGTCAGGTTTACTGCCGGATATCAACAGGAAACTGGAAAAAGCAGGAAATCCCAAACGTTACAGGAACCTTCTTGGCGTCACCTTTGGAACAGGATTTGGGGGTGGTATTGTAACGAGAGGCGCTCTTTTCCAAGGGGATAATTCGGCACAGGGAGAGATAAACCGGATAAGAAATGGCATTTTCAAGCAATTTGATGCCGAGGAAAGTGTCAGTATCCGTGGGATAAAACGGGAATATTCCAATTATACCGGGATCAACCTGGCGAGCTGCCCTGAACCCAAAGAGATTTGCGAGATCGGGTCAGGAAAAAAGCCAGGCAACCGTGAAGCAGCTTTAAAGTCTTTTAATTCATTTGCAACTGCCGCAGCAGATGCCCTCTGCAATGCCATTACCCTCGTCGATGGGCTGATCGTGATCGGGGGTGGATTATCCGGAGCTTATCCCTTATTTTTACCAAAACTGGTAAGTGAAATGAATCATCCGTTCGAGACAACTGCCGGACAACTTCTCGACCGGCTTGAGATCACAGCCTTCAATCTTGAAGACGAAGCCGACCTGGCAAAATTCCTTGAACCTTCTGCTGTGGAAATCCCCGTTCCCTTCAGTTTAAGAAAAGCGCTGTATGATCCCATAAAAAAAACAGGAGTTGGAATTACACGGCTCGGAACATCAAATGCCGTTTCGATCGGCGCTTATGCATATGCTTTGCAAAAGATGGATGCAAAATAATCTGAGATTTAGCCATCTTAACACATACATCTATTGAAAACTTATTAAATTTGTACATTCAAATTATTATTAACCAATAAATAAGAAAACATGAAAAAGTTTTTATTCTTTATTTCCTTCGTCTTCCTGACTTTGGCTGTGATGTCACAATCCACACGTCAGATGGTACTTACTGAAGATTTCACAAGTGTTTTTTGTGAATGGTGCCCAAGTGCGCAGATGGGAATCGATAGTCTCCTTGCAACCGGACACAATATTGCTGTCGTTGCCAGTCATAGCGATGGCCTGGGGACAGATCCATTTGCCAACCAATATTCCCTGGCACGGAATACCATGTATGGAGTAAGTGCTTTCCCTTCTGTATGTTTCGATGCTTCCGAAGGATATGTTGGGGGAAGTACAGGTTCAATGTATCCGACCTATTTAACATTATATAATGAAACTATATCAATACCTTCCCCGGTGACAATTTCAATGGCTATTACAAATAATGGATTGAATTATACTGCGGTCGTTACCGTAACAGAAACCGCAACTATTTCATCATCAGATAATGTTCTTTATTTTTTCGTTACCGAGTCCAATATTTATCACTTTTGGGAAGGTCAGACCGAATTGCAACATGTTAACCGCTTAATGGTTCCTGATCAAAACGGAACAGCCATTGATTTTTCCAGCGGCAGTACCCAGACTGTTACCCTGAACTTCGCGATGAACAATTCCTGGGTACTCAGCAATTGCGAATTTATTGCTGCATTTCAGGATATGGATGCAGGCCAGGGAAATATTCCGGGAACAACCGGCTATGCAATGAAAGAATACAAGGTGTATCAAACAATTAAACAAGGAGCTATTGTTTTAACACCTGGTTTCACTGCAAGTGATACAACGGTGCCTTTGAATGGAACAGTTACTTTCACTAATACTACATTGGGAGGTTATGTCGGCACACCAGAAACTTTCCATTGGATTTTCGATGGGGGCACTCCGGATACATCTGATTTGAAGAACCCTACTGTGGTTTATTCAGCCTCTGGAAGTCATGATGTTACTTTAATCGTTAACAATGGAGGTCAAATCGATACACTTACCAAAACCGGATATATTTATGTTGGATACACAGGTATTAATGAACTCAGCCAAAATGCCGTGACTCTTTTCCCAAATCCTGCTAAAGAATTTATTACAGTTCAGTCCACCAGCTATATCAAAGATATCAACATTTACAATGAAAATGGCCAGATTGTAATCAACCAGACGATCAATGCAAAAACGATCACCATTAATACTACCGGTTTGAGTGATGGTATCTATTATTTGAAAGCAAATACGAATAGTGGCAGTATCATTAAAAAGTTTGTTATCCAATAATCCATCTCTCCGGTAACCCTGCCGGAAAAGAGTTCGGACAGCATTCAGGAGGCTGTTTCAGGAAGATGAGACAGCCTCTTTTACAATAAGATTCAGATCATTTCAAGGCAACGAAAATTGGTTATCTTTGTCTGTTTATTCAATAAAAAATTAATAAATGAAAAAGATCTCTCTATTACTTTTTATCTCTTTTCTTTC
>CAZUYY010000018.1:7442-14402 GCA_964624935.1 uncultured Prolixibacteraceae bacterium | reverse complement strand
GAAAATTGTCGTGCTGACTGGTGACCGGCTTTACAGTCATTGGCTTTTCGGACCTGTTGCAAAGCTTGCGGGATTCATCCTGCTTGCTGAAAGCATTGAAGATTATCTTCCCCTTATAAAACAACGAATCGATGATGGTTATTCCATTTTAATCTTTACTGAAGCTCATAGTTCACCCTGTGATACTATTCAGCAGTTTCACATAGATGTCTTTTATATTGCTGAAAAACTTAATCTGGACATTCTGCCCATTCTTTGTTTTGGAAGTGATGCTGCCCTTACCAAAGGAGTTTTCCGGGGAAAACCAAACCGGCTTATCACTGAGATTCTTCCGGGGATCACGCCAGAAAATCTAACGTTTGGTGACAACTATTCTGAAAGAGCAAAACAAGTCTGCTTATATTATCGGAAAGAATATTTAAAATTCAAGACCAGGCACAACACTCCGGCTTATAATGCATTGAACCTAAGGTTAAATTATCTTTTCAAAGGACCTGTCCTTGAGTGGTACCTCCGGGTTAAAATGGTTCTCGAAAGCAATTTCGACTCCTATTGTCAACTCCTGCCTGCCAGAGGAAATATTCTTGATCTGGGATGTGGTTATGGGTATATCTCTTACATGCTGAAACTTACGTCTGATGAAAGGATTATTACGGGAGTTGATTATGACGAAAAGAAAATTACCATTGCTAATCATGGGTACCTGAAAGACGACAGAGTTTCTTTTATAAATGCCGATATCACAGAATATAACATCACTCCGATGGACGGATTTCTACTTGGGGATGTTTTGCATTATCTGTCTTATGACAAACAGGAATCAATACTTAAAAATTGTATAAGAAATCTTAATCCCGGAGGAGTAATCCTTATCCGGGAAGGTAATGCAGAAAAGAAAAAACGGCATGAACGTACAATATTCACTGAGTTTTTTTCAACCAGGATCATTCGATTCAATAAGACTCAGGATGGCACCGGAAGGCTTTATTTTACTTCTGCCCAACAACTTATCAGGATAGCGGAAGAGTTCGGATTGACCTTTGAAATTATCGATCAAAAAAAGATCACTTCTAATAACTTTTTTGTCATGCGGATACCATTGAAAGACAATAATATCAATATTTTAACATAAATATAGGCGAACTATTTTGTAAAAAGTCATAATTTCGTACGGCTTCCAAAGTCACAGAAAACAGTTTATAATTTTAAACTTCATTTGTTATGCTCAGACTTGTTTATAAAATTATTATGCATCTGGTTGACGGTGCTTTATATGGATTTATCGGCCCTTTTAGTGTGCTTTATATTATCCCTCAGTTTCTAATGAAAGTTGTAAAAATAAAAACTGAAGATGGTTTTGGGATACCTGGCATCGAAACAGCCGGTATAATTATTATGTGGGCAGGTACTGCATTAGCAATATGGTGTGCAATTCTGATGTTTCTGTTTGGAAAAGGAACATTTCTCGTTACATTGGCGCCTCAAAAAATAATGACTCGCAACATTTATGGCCATGTCCGGCACCCTATGATGTGGGCGTTGTTTATTATTGTTTTTGGTGAAATTCTTACTTTCGGCCATTTTATACTCCTTATCTGGCTAATCGCCATGATAAGGATAATCTATTTAATTGTGGCCAATTATGAGGAGCCACAACTTGAGCGCAGGTTTGGTGAAAGCTGGAGAGAATATTGCAAGAAAGTACCCGCCTGGATCCCCAGATTCAATTTTCAAAATGAGAAACCCTGATAATAATGAGATTATTCTTATTCATGTTGGGATTACGATCAATTCATATTTTTATTTAAAAACCCACGTTATATAATTATGGCCTCATGGGAAGGGAAAAGCAGAGGTAGTGTTCTTGGATACAGGATTTTTGTCTGGAGCATTAAGCATCTCGGACTTGGTTTTGCATATTTCCTTTTGCTGTTTGTTTCTGCTTATTTTGTTTTTGCGTCAAAAAAGGCTTTCAATTCGACTTTTTATTATTTTCATTTACGTCTTGGACAAAGCCGGATCAGATCAATCATAAATATTTTCAGAAACTACTATCTTCTGGGGCAGGGGTTAATTGATAGAACTGCCATCCTTGCCGGATTAAAAGACAAATTCAATATTATTCTCGAAGGAAAAGAGAATTTGTTTCAGATGCGTGAGGGAGGTATCCTTATCAGCGGTCATATTGGAAATTGGGAAATCGGGGGAAAAGCATTGGACTTTCTCGATAAAAAAATCAATCTGGTTGTTCTGGATGCAGAAGCAACAGCTATCAAGACTTATGTATCCAATGTTCTCGTTGATCAGAACGTTAACTTTATCAAAATTGGCAATGATTATTCACACTTGTTTGAAATTAAACAAGCATTGGCGGATAAAGAATTTGTTGCTTTTCTTGGCGACCGGTTCATTGAAGGAAATCAAACAGTTAAAATTGATTTTTTAGGCGAACCTGCGTTTTTCCCTCTTGGTCCCTGGCATATGGCATCCTATTTCAATGTGCCCGTTTCTTATGTATTCGCTGTTAAGGAATCACGCAAACAGTACCGTTGTTATGCCACTCCGCTGAAGATCGTACCATCTGTTAAAAACCCGATGGAACGTTCAGAGTTAGTCATGGATTCCATAAAAGAATATGTTTCTGAATTTGAAAGAATAACACGGCAGTATCCACTGCAATGGCATAATTATTATAATTTTTGGAAATAAAAGAAAGTTAAAGGTCTCCTTTTTCTGTCAATGCCAATTCCTTGAAACATACTCTATGCAACAGAAACCAGAATCAGTGAATGATTAGCGTTATAATACTGATTATAGATCAGTATATTATGAACCTGCTGAGGACGATCATTGTTGATATATAGGATAGAAGGGACATTCTGTCTTTTCAGGATGTTTGCTGACAGCCAAAGGGCAAATCCATTAGCAGTATAATATTCTCCGCATAGGTGCTTATAGTAGGCGAGGGGAGTAGCCGGAAAAAGCGATCCTGTAAACTCGTAATAAAGATGATCGGTCCGGTTGTCACCATTGATTCCCAGGAGAACCAGGTCAATATCTTCTAATGTGAGTTCAGATACGGCAAGCATGCTTGTTACACGATTCAGGATCTCATTCTGGCTTGATGGTTTGTAAAGTGTTTTTACATCGCGTAAACAGGCATAGGATTCATCTTTTTTATCTGCAGAAAGCAAAAAATAAGCGGAACCTTCGCCTGCCAATGAACCCGGAGAATCCCATTTAAGCATATCAAGGTTCCTGACATGTCCTTTTTTCCAATGACCAGAGCGCCTTGTAATTGAGAGATGATTCAGGGTCATTTCATCAATTCCGCCGGCAAGTACATTTCTAGCTGTTCCTTCTCCTATCTGCAATAGTGCATCCTGGATAGAACTTTCAAAAGAAAATGAACGATGAACATAAGTGGAATTGTAATTATGGCATTTCAATTGAATACCGATTTGCGAACTGATCGTATTGTAAGTCGATTGCATGAAAGGCGTAGGATTCAGAAAAGGCTGGTCAAGGTGGATAGTTCCCAGAATTTTCTCAGTATCTTCCACGCTTCCAAGTCCTGTCCCGGTAATGATAGCATCCGGATTGCCACATCCGGCCTCATTCAGACACATTTTTGCAGATGCAATACCCATCTTGATCAACCTGCTCATTCGCCGTGATTGAATCGGGTCAATGTATGGTTTATAACTTGCCGGTTCTATACATTTCAGGTAATCGTCATCATATTCCATGATCTCTTTCAGGAAATCATTGGTTTCCGCCGTTTTCTGCGGTGAGATTAGTCCGATACCATTGATGAACGCAGACATTATCAGTTGGTCTAAAGTGAACGGTGTAATGTAAATGGCGGCTGGGAAAAGATCAGACTGGTGTCATTCCCTCCAAATCCAAATGAATTGGTAATTACATTGCGAACCCTTGTCTCAGATAGTAATTTTTTTACAGGAGTGAAATTAAGCTCTTTCATCGGTTCAGTAAAATTAAGGTTGGGCCAGATCACATGTTCTAGTAAACAAAGGATAGAAATGATAGCTTCTGTTGCCCCGGCAGCACTGGTTGTATGACCAGTGTATGGCTTGGTAGAACTTACCGGTGGAATTTCAGAACCAAATAGTTTTTCAATTGCCCTACCTTCGGAAATATCATTATTGTCTGTCCCGGTTCCGTGAGCATTGATATAATCAATATCGTCGATGTTCAATCCGCTCATTTCAAGAGCCTTCTTCATTGCAAGATAGGCTCCGATCCCGTCGGGAGAAGATGCGGTCTGATGAAACGCCTCGCAGGAATTTCCCCAGCCGGTGAGTTCACAGATCAATGGTTTACCAGATTGTAATACAGACTCTTCAGATTCCAGAACAATGTATGCGGCGCCTTCTCCAAGATTAATGCCGTTTCTTTTCTCATCAAAGGGTTTACAAGGCTCCTTATCGAGGATCTTCAATGCGTTGAATCCATTAAGGTGAAATTTTGTCAGCGACTCCGTACCCCCGGCAAGTACACAGTCAAGATCACCATTCCGGATCATCCTTGCTCCCAATTGGATAGCATTTGCAGAAGAGGAACAGGCTGTACTAATCGTCGTGATGTAGTCTTTTATTTTAAGAATATCAGCGATCTTCTCTGTACTATCTGCACAATCATAGGAGTCGATGTAGATATTCCTTGTGTCATTAGTGAGAAAATCTTCATAATACAATTCACAACGATCCATTCCACCTACAGTAGTCGATGAAATCAGACCTGTACGTAAGGCTGGGAAATCGCCAACCCGGGCATTATTAAACGCTTGTTTGGCAGCTATTATTCCCAGCAGGGCATTGCGGGAATAACCTTCTGTTAAAGGGAGACATGCAAGACTAAAGCATTCCTCCAATGAGCATTTTACTTCCGAAACAGGGATTTCATCCCTGAGATTCGTTTCCAGGAACCGGATTTTGCCAATTCCCGATCTTAAATGTAAAAGAGAATCTTTTGTTTCTGCGAGATTATTTCCAATACCGGTTATGATACCTAATCCGGTAACAAAGATCCGCCGTGGCATCATCAGGCTTTTTTATGCTCTGTAATGTACTCAGCCATTGTACGGATAGAGAAAAAGATTTTTTTTCCGTCTTTGGGATCTTCTATTTTAATACCATAATTCTTTTCCAGGAGAACGATCAATTCAAGGGCATCAATTGAATCCAGACCAAGACCTTCTCCAAATAAAGGAGCGTCCGGATCAATATCCTCTGCGGAAATATCTTCAAGGTTTAGTTGTTGTATGACTTCGTGTTTTAGTTTGTCTATCAGCTCGTCCATAAGTTTTATTACTTGTTTTGATACAAATGCGTCAAATTTTCAATATTAAAAAGGAAACATTCACTCTCTAAATGATATTCTTTTACTTTTTTCTCTTTTTCAATGAGAAAAAGAACTGATTCAAAATTATCCTCCAACACTTCAACCCAACCGCAAAGACAAGCCTGAGCACGGTCTTTTTCGAGTATTAAATTAACTAATTCCAAGACCTTTTCCGGCTCAAAATGATCAGAGATGAAAAATGCATTTTCACCTTTAATTTTGTGTCTGATACAAATTTCCCCGATCAGTATATTGGGCAAGGTATATACAAAAACTGAAGGGCTTGGGAAGTAATTGGATTTATCTTTTATCGTTTCATTGTATTTTAAATCTGTATCCAGACTTGAACTTGAATTCATGATTACAACCCCAATCTCTTCTTTTCTGTACCGGTCAAAGAACGAACTAGCTTTTAAAAGCATCTCAGCACCCAGAAAGCCCAGCTTACAGAGATTATCCATCTTGTAAAACTTCGGATAAGTTATTGCTTCCTTTTTAAAGAGTGCTTTTATAAAGGCTGCAAAATTAACAAAAATTTCATTATCAGGTTCAACTTTATCATTCCGTATTACTGCATGCTTGCGGATGATGTTTGAATGAGTTATGAAGCTTGGTCCGGTCATTTGTTCTGAAATTAATCAAGCTTTTGGAAAACAATGGCAGCATTGCATCCTCCGAAACCTGATGCGATTTTAAGACAATTCTGTACCGGAGTTCTGATATTTTTTTTGACCACATTGAGATGAACAGGGATACCTGGGTTTTCAAATCCCGCCGATCGATACAACAGATTGCTTTCCAATGAGCGGATAGTAGCTACCGATTCAATTACACCTGCTGCTCCAAGCGTGTGACCCCAATAACCCTTGAAACTATTGACAGGAACAGGTTCCAAACCAGAAATTCCGAGGGCTTTTGACTCCATTTCATCATTGTAAAGTGTCGCAGTCCCATGGGCAGAAACGAAATTCACTTCCTCTGGTTTTACGATTGCTTCATTTAATGTTCTTATAATAGCCAATGCCAGTTCCTCGCCAGTTCGAGAAGGCCCCGAGATGTGATTTGCATCATTGGTGACAGATGATCCTGAAATTGTTATTGAAGTTGATTTTTTAAATATGGAGGATAGAATAATAGTTCCACAGCCTTCTCCGAGTGATAGTCCATTCCTGGCAATATCAAAAGGTTTGCAAGGCTCCGGGCTAAGCGCCTGAAATGAAAGGAACCCGGAAATTACAAATTCCGACAGCAGGTCACCCCCAGCAACTACGATGTGGTCATATAGTCCTGCTTCAATCATCCTGGCTGCAGTGCTTAATGCAAGAACTCCGGAAATACAAGCATTAGAAACAACAACCGGCCGGTTCACGAATCCAAAAAAAGAACCGATCACATCAGCCATTTTCCAGAGGTAGATACGGGTGGGATCCTGGGAATCCCTCATTCTTTCTTCAAGTAAATCAATATTGCCTTTTGTGCTTGAAATAAGTAGTAGTGATTTGGATCCGTAAATATCCTTTTCTATTTCTCTTAAGGCATCGTCGATCGAAATGATGAACATCATCTCCAAACGGGTAAACTGTTTTTCATTCATTT
>CAZUYY010000018.1:0-7432 GCA_964624935.1 uncultured Prolixibacteraceae bacterium | reverse complement strand
TTTCAGGGTGATATCTCTCAAGAATATCCCTGAACCTGGCAGTCAATAAACTGGGGTTGAGAAGTGAAAGTGGCAGTGGAACTGGTGTCAGAGAACGATCATTGTAGATATTGAAACCAGTGATCCCGGATTCAACGTGACGCATAACTTCTGTAGTGGAATAACCAAGTGAATTAACAATATTATCTCCTGCTATATAGACCCGTCTCTTCATTTTCTCTTTTACAAGAGTCCCCATTTTTTCTTCCATCCGGTAAAGAATTCCGGTGCTGTGAGTAACAATTCTTTTTCAGGTGTCAAAAAAACCTGCATCGAACTTCCTGTCGCCATAAGCTCAAGATCGGATTTCCTGTAAACAGCGTATTCAAAGAGGATCTTTGCCGCTTCTGAGTTGATGAACCTTGTTTCAATGATGGCAATATCGCCGTAAACGAGGGGCTTTTTAAAATCACAGGATACTTTAACGATAGGTATCATGATATTGTGCCTGTGAACGTCAAGGTAACCGAGATTATATTTTGCGCCAAATGATTCACGACCATCTTCAAAATATTTAAGGTAATTTCCATGCCAGACGATGGCCATGGAATCGACCTCCCCAAACCGTACAGTGATTTCTTTCCTGTCGATGAGTTCCATATTATATATTGAGTGGACTTTTAATTTTCCGGTAGATATAAGTGATAAAAATAGATACAAGAAAAAATACCAATAGTTTAACAGCAGAAGTCAGAATAGTTATCATTCCTCCCTGCCGTAAAAAGATATTGTAAAAACCGGTAATTGCCCAATTCAGAGGGCTTATAACCGCCACATGACGCATGACTGTGGGCATCAGGTATACAGGCACCCAGATCCCTCCAATCGCTGCCAGAATAATGATTGAAACTGCCCCAAATGCAGCGGCCTGCTGGTGCGTGTTTGCTATGGTTCCTACGAGTAAGCCGTAACCAAGTGCAGCAAGTGCAGTAACAACGGTCATCAGTATCAATGCAATGATATGATTACCAATTATAAGCATTGGAATATGAAAAAGGGGAAGAATGAATATTCCTGAACAAATCATCAATATAGCTTGTATGAGGCAAACAAAGAAATACACAGTGACCTTTGACAGAAGTAAGTGGATATAAGATACTGGCATCGACATCAACCTGGCAAGACTTCCTTCTTCCCGTTCTTTTATCATACTTCCGGTAAGCGGGATGACAATAAAGAACATTGCAAATATGGCCCATGCAGGGACATTATGCTGAACCGTAGTAGGTACTTCTTCCTGCTCTTTGAAATTCGGGTATACTTCTTTGAACTGTAAGGATTCTTTATATTCTATATCTTCCGGTTTATAGGCCGGGAATTGTTTCGCTATCTCTGCATTGAACGATCTGAACACCATCCCTGTTTCACTGCGGTAATTGAATTCCTTAATAGAGCTGACTACGGCATTTTTAAAGGCTTTCCTGATAGTCGGATCAAAAAACAAGGTTATCGTGTCGGCTTCTTTTTGAGCAATATTATTCAGGAGGATAGTATTGAACATTCCGAAACCGGCTAATGTTTTTGCAACCGCTCCTCTTACATTGGCACGCATTGATTTTGTTATCCCCTGCGGAACCACGATAGCAATCAGGTAATCACCTTTTTTCACTGCGGCTCTGGCCGATTCTTGTGTTACAGGAACATGATCAATGGTATCAATTATGTCAAAAAAACCGGAGGAACGGAGGCCTTTTTCCATCCTAATCCCCAGACTGTCCGCATCATTATTGACGAACAGTACTTCGACCTTAGGTTCCTTTGCTATTGCATTCCAGCCGACTTCCTGCAAAAGCGACATAATAATAATCAATACCATTGGCATAAGGAAAAGAATGATAATACCTGCTTTGTCCCTTAACAACAGAAGGTACTCTTTCTTAACCGCTGCGATAAATTTAAACATCAGGGGGGGTGGAGAGTTTAAAGTTTAGTCAGGTTTTGACCTAATAAAAAAATTAATCCCGTAAATCTTTTCCTGTCAAATACAGAAACAGGTTTTCAAGATTTTTAAATTCCGGATGATCGGCGACCAGTTCCTTTGGGTTACCTGTCGAAATAATTGATCCCCGGTCAATAATAGAGACCCGGGAACAGAGATTTTCTGCTTCCTCCATGTAATGAGAGGTATAGATGATTGTCGTTCCTTTCTTGTTAATTTCATGCAGAAATTCCAGGATGACGATTTTAGACTGTACGTCAATCCCTGCTGTCGGCTCATCAAGGAACAATATCTTTGGGCTATGAAGTAATCCGGCGATAAGGTTTACCCGGCGTTTCATGCCACCAGAAAAAGAAGAGATTTTTTTCTTTGCAAAACGTTCAAGTCCAAATAAGGTCAGTCGATACATGATAATTTCCTTTAGCATTTTTCCTTTCAGGCCATACATATTTCCAAAGAAAGTAAGGTTTTCCACTGCGGTAAGGGTAGGGTAGAGGGCAATATCCTGTGGAACCACACCAATCACCTTTTTGATCTGATCGGGTTCACTGCTTAGATTTAACCCGTCTATCATAATGTTTCCACTTGTCGGTTTAAATAATCCGCAGAGGATAGAAATAGTTGTAGTCTTTCCGGCACCGTTTGGTCCGAGAAGGCCAAAGATCTCACAGGGATAAATATCCAGTGTAATATCTTTCAAGGCAAGGTCATCCGAACCTTTGTATCGTTTACTCAGATTCTTGATTTCGATGATTGGATATTCAGACATTCAGATCTTTATTTTATCCAGTTTTGTGTAAACGTCTTTTTCCATGTCCGCAATTTCATGCAGCATGTCACTGAGTTTTCCATAATCTTCTTCGGGCTTCGAACGGTTTTTGCAATTGCGGGCTCCAATATATGTGAACTCTCTCCAATGATTTGCAGCATTGCCCATCATGACAGAAGCAGCCGTCAAATCAGGATTGTTTAATTTTTCACCTGCTTCTTTAAGAAAAGCCCCATAGATATAACGAAAGCCTGCTCCACCGGTTCCAAAGTCCTCCGACATCCGGATGATCTGACCCAGGTAAAAAGAAGCGGTTTCATTTCCGTGTTTTTTTGGCCACTTTTTCAGATCTTTGGCAAGCCAGTGTATTCCTTTCACACCAATCAGCGGAAAAGGGATCTTGATCATTTCATACACAGTCTTCTTTATTCCTTTTTCTACTGCTAATTTGATATCAAGATCCTTTTTAACAGTGTTTATCCAATACATTTTTCCTTTGGGTGCAAAGGCTCCTTTTGCCCAGCGAACCCTTTGAAGGTCTTCAAAAGAGATTCTCTGGGGAAGTTCCATTACAGTATCACTAACCCAGTAATCGTTACCCTCCTTACCAAAGGCAACAATGTTGTGCATATTGTAATGCATCCGGTATTCTGGCGGGAAAAAAGTCAGGTTGAAAACACCTACCTGCATTCCTGTTGGTATTCCTTTTTCAAGATTCCTGTCCAATGCAGCCATTGATTCTTTTGGTTCCTTAAAATTTTTTATTACCGTTGCATCGACTCCAAGATATTTCATCGACCGATGAAATACCGTATTAGGTAAATTACGAAATGACAACATTGGTGCAAATTGAAGTTTTAAAAACGGTATGTAACTGAAATACAACCCGTTTCCTATTCCGAATGCCATTGGTTCTGACATTTCCACACCGTAAAAGTTGAAAAGGTTGGAAGTAGCGCCGCTTTCACAATGACCTGCCTGGCGGTGTTTATAATCAATAAGGATTTTATCTTTTTCCATGAAATTAGCAATTTGGTTAATCAATATTTTTAAGTTGATCAAGGGTGATGTTGAAAGCCTCTGTGTATTTTTTCAACGTCTTATCACTGAGCTTGTTGAATACTTTCGGCTTAAGATGACGTTTAACTCTCCAAACCATGATACCGGCATGCATGGAAAGGTCCATGGGTGTTACCAGAGTCTTTTCCATGTAGTATAGAATCGGGCTGGCTAATCCTGCCTTTACCTTTTGCCGGGCGTCTTCGATCCTTTCATTGAAGAGATCCCAGGCTTGCTGAAGAGTAACACGGTCTGACTCACCATGGTAGCCTACACTTTTTTCGTAATTTCCAGTTGCACCATAGGAATAGAACAGTTCTCTGAACTTTCCATATGCCTGGTTCTTGTACACAGGGTTTGATTCTTCTTCCATTTGTATTTATTTGATTTTGACCATGAATATCTTCAGCTCACATTCAATAATGCAACGTTCCTCCAGATAAATTTTTCCACTTACCATCGTTGCATCAAAAACTTCATGTTCCACGATAACTTCTGTTCTTATTTCTTTGCCTGCTAAAGGAAGTTCATATATCTGTAAATTTCTTAGTCCACCGATAAATCCTACCGGAGGTTCTTTTCCGGCGTTCTTCGAAATATATCCCACACCGGCTGCCGCAGTCTGAGCCATGTTCTCAATCAATCCTGGTTCCCTAAAGATCCCTTCACTGCAAAACAAATTATCTTCTTTTATAAACAGTGAAGTCACCGTTTTATTATCAGTTACTTCCAGCAGTTTTCCGATCATGATGATTGGCGGTTTTTGAGGAATGTACTGGCCAATCGTCTCTTCAGATGCTATCATTTTTTGAGATGATGCCATAACATTCCTTTTCTTTTTCGTGCTCTCATTTTATTCATAACTGTGACAACGTCTTCATCAGGGAATACAAACCTTCGCCCCGTTTTATCAGCTCTTTCTTTTAATGAACTATAATTGATTCCCTTCGCCAGGTAATATGCAGGTTCCAGTAAATCATCATCATATGATATTACTCCTTCTTTTATAGACAATTCCTGCAAACGGGTGCCAGGATAGATTCGCATGCCAATGTAAGGAAAGAAGACCGTGTTGTCAAACCGTTTCGAGTTCTCAAAGCCTTCGTTTATCGTCTCTTCCGTTTCCCCATAACCGCCAAGGATCAGGAAATGTGAGAAATAGATTCCTATATCATTACATAGATTTGAAATATCTGCAATTTCATGAACAGTAAAATGTTTTCCGTAATTTTTAAGGGTGGTATCGGAAAGCGATTCCGTACCAAATTCAATATGTGTAAGCCCGGCAGAAGCATAAAGCTTTAATGTTTGTCTGTCCAACCCGTAAGGTGAAAAATAAGCACCCCATTTAATTTTCAATCCTTTTCTTAGAATCTTCTCTGCCAGGTCAATATTGAAAGAATTGCTGATGTTAAAAACTGAATCAGTAAAGAATACATAATTAATATCCTTATTGAAATAAAGGTTTGAAAGGGTTTCAACAATCTTATCTGCATTCAGTGTTCTGACCTTGTTGCCTTCAATAAGAGGATAGGTGCAATAGATACATTTATGAGGGCATCCCCTCTTGGTCTGGATATTGAGCATTCCACTATTACTCCAGTAAAAATCCAACAATTCATCATCAAAGGAAAGATCCAACCGGCTCAAATAATGGGTTCTCAGATTCATCTGTATCCCGTCCGAATTCCGGTATACAAGACCTTCAATTGCTGATGGATCTGTTTTATTCTCAAGACATTGAAGAAGACGGAACAGGCTCTCTTCGCCTTCACCAAAGATGCCGAATTCCGGTTCAAAAAACTTAAATAAAGTCAATGGGAAAATAGAGAAGGCAGACCCGCCAAGGATGATCCGTGTACTGACAGTATTCTTCACAACATCAACAATATCCTTGTATCCATTGATAAACCAAGTCATTCGTGTTGAATCAACATCATCGACATTCCGCAAAGATATCCCGGTATAATCCGGTTTGTAAACAAGAAGAAATTCACGGAAAGACTCAAGATCATGAAAGTTAAAATCGAAGATACGTATTTCTAAATCAGGTAATCGCGAAGAAAGATAAGAATGTAAATAGGAAAGCCCGATCGGGTAAACCGGGTAAGGAATTACACATTGGTTTGAAGAAACGAGAAGTAGTTTTCTTTTATCCATCATTGCAATTAGTTCTTCAGAGATGAAGGATTTATCCTTGTATCCCAGAATTTGTAATAGTTAAACCATTGGAGGGGATACCGTCTTACAGTCTTCTCCAATGCTGATACATAAGCCTCAACAGCCTCTCTCAGAATAAATTCCCTTTTCTTCAGGTTCGCAGAAAATTCAACATTTCGTAAGGGGGTGGCGAAAAAATGATAATGCTTCCAGGTCTCTTTTACTGCAAAAACATAGGAAACCGGCACCCCGAAACGGGCTGCAAGATTAACAGGCCCTGCAGGAAAAGAGGCAGGTTTCCCAAGAAAATTCACACGGAAGACTTTATTTCCCTCAATGAAACGGTCGCCATGCATAGCAATGATCTCACAGCGTTCCAGTGCTTCTCTGAATTCCTTCAGAAGTGAATAATCGTCCCTGATGATGATGAAATTGACCCGGCGTTCCGTGAATACATCCGACAGGTACCCTTTGATCTGTTCATGTTCTGCATCAAAGAGAATGATGTTAATATTCTTTTCAAGCCGGTTAAGCAATTGGCCGGCAATCTCCCAGTTCCCGATATGACCGCTGATCAGCAGGCCGCCTTTATCCATCTGACGAAGATGCTCTTCCCCTTCAAAATCGAAGGTGAACTTGTTTTGTAATCCGGCTAATAGCGCTATTTTATCAAGAATTACCTGACCGAAGTAAAAATAATTCAGACAGACGCTTTTCAGCGAACGGGAAATATTAAAATTCAATATATTGTGGAAATAATAGTAAACAGACCGAAATGCCTTCCTCGATGAGAAGATGAAATAAGCTACAACAAATAACAGAAGAAAATAAGCAAATGAAAGTCCAAAGTGCTTTATCGTCCAGACGAAGATCTTATATCCCAGGACACTTCCCCGTGTTTTGCCTTTCCATGACGACATCAATAGTTAATTTGGATTAACCCTCTTGATTACATAAGAGTAAAAATCTTCCAGCTTTTTAATATCCGACATCTCTTCGGCCTTCATCTTGAAACCGAAATTATTCTCGATTATAACAAAGAGGTCAACAAAATCAAGGCTATCTATGCCGAGGTCTTTTTTCAGATCGGCAGAAGGTGAAATCTGGCTTTCATCGATTTCGATTTCTTCAACAAGTAACTGGTTGATTCTCTTTATTATTTCCTCATTTTGCATCATGCAACATGGATTGTTTGATGCAAAAATAACGTTTTTTTCAGAAATTACCGATTAATTTTTCGGATGATCAGCGAGGAGTTCGTTCCTCCGAATCCAAAAGAGTTTGAAAGAAATGCCCGGATCTCACAGTGAGTGGTATCCGGGGCAATGTTCAGGAGTGCCGGGGTCCCATCCGGATTGTCGAGGTTAATGTTTGGCGCTACAAAATTATTATTCATCATGATTGTGGAATATACGATCTCGCTTGCCCCACCCATCCACATTTCATGCCCGGTCATCGATTTTGTA